>CAMZEI010000001.1 GCA_947305815.1 uncultured Bacteroidales bacterium
TTCCAGGAAGGCGAAAAGGTCCAGATAGGACTGATACAGCCTGTCATACGGGCCGTAGGGTACGAGTCAAGAGAAAAATGAAAATAGTTACTTTAGCGCCGGTACGTCGGGCTGGCTTTTGGCCGTGTCGCGGGAAATCGCTATCTTTACGGACAAATCAGACTGCCATGAAACGACTTCTCATCCCCATCCTGGCCCTCCTTCTGGCCATTCCCGCCACCGCACAGAAAATCCGCGTCGCCTGCATCGGCGACAGCATCACCTATGGCATGACCATCGCCGACCGGGAGCATGACAGCTATCCGGCCCAGCTGCAGGCGCTGCTGGGGGACGGATACGAGGTCGGGAACTTCGGGAAGTCGGGAGCGACCCTGCTGCGGCGGGGACATCGCCCCTATATGCAGCAGGCCGAGTATCAGCAGGCGCTAGCCTTCGCCGGGGACATCGTCGTGATCCACCTCGGCATCAACGACACCGACCCGCGCGACTGGCCGGTCTGCGGGATCGACTTCGTGAAGGACTATCTGGCCCTCGTCGAAAGCCTGCGGGAGGCGAATCCTCAGGCGCAGTTCTTTATCGCCCGGATAACACCCATCGGAGCATCTCACCACCGGCTGCTGACGGGCAACATCCCGTACCACCGCCAGATCCAGCACGCCATCGATACCGTCGCAAGGGAGTCCGGAGCCCGGCTCATCGACTTCTATGAGCCGCTGATCGCCCGGCCGGACCTGCTGCCCGACGCCGTCCACCCGAATGCCGAGGGCGCGGGAATCCTGGCCAGAACGGTCTACAGCGCCATCACAGGCGACTTCGGCGGCCTGCAGCTGTCTCCATATTACTCCGACAACATGGTCCTGCCGCGGGACAAGCGTTTCGCGATTGCCGGTACGGCCGATGCCGGCGAAAAGGTCACTGTCCGGCTGGGCCGTAAGAAATATACCGCCACGGCCGGTGCCGACGGCCGCTGGTGCGTCCAGGCAGGCCCGTTCAAGGCCACGGAAAGCACCACGCTCCACATCGGGACCCGCAGCCGCAAACTGAGCTTCCGGAACGTCGCCATCGGCGAACTCTGGCTGTGCTCCGGTCAGTCCAACATGGAGTTCGAACTCCGCCAGTGCAACGACCCGGAGGGCACGCCCGACCCGGGACTGCGCCTTTTCGACAGCAAGTGCCGCTGGCGCACGGACGCTGTCGCCTGGCCGGCGGAAGCCCTCGACGCCACCGACCGGCTGGCGCACTTCCAGGAGGCCTCGTGGAGCGCCGCAACAGCGGAGAATGAAGCCGTCTTCTCGGCCGTCGGCTACTGGTTCGGCAAGACGCTCCGCGACAGCCTCGGCGTTCCCGTCGGCCTGATCTGCAACGCTGTCGGCGGCTCCCCGGTGGAGGCCTGGATCGACCGAACGACGTTGGAGGACGGTTTCCCGGAGATCCTGCCGAATTGGTGGCAGAACGAGCTCATCATGTCTTGGGTCCGTGAGCGCGCGGCGCAGAATCTCTCCGGCGCGAACCACCGCCACCCCTATCAGCCGGCCTACCTCTTCGACGCCGCGATCCGTCCGATGGACCATTTCCCCATCACCGGCGTCCTCTGGTACCAGGGCGAATCCAATGTCCATGACGTCGCGGCGTTCGAACGCCTTTTCCCGCTGCTCGTTGATTCCTGGCGCGGTTTCTTCGGGGATGTTCCGTTCTATTACGCCCAGTTGTCCTATATGGAACGGCCTCTCTGGCCCGAATTCCGTGCGGCACAGGAGCGGCTTGTGACCTGCCGCCCCGGTCTCGGGATGGTCGTCACCTTCGACCTCGGAATGGCCTACGAAGTCCATTACCCCGACAAAAAGCCCGTAGGTGAGCGCTTTGCCCGCCTGGTGCTGGGCAGTAATACCAATTAATGAGGATTGCCGGGGGAGCTTTTTGTTATCTTTGTCCTGAAATGAAAGTGGATTGTCATTGCCATATTCTACCCGGGATTGATGACGGGGCGCAGACGCTGGAGGAATCCGTATTCCTCGCGGGGAAACTTGCTGAATGGGGCTACCAGCGGGCAATCTGCACGTCACACAGTACTTTTCGCTACAGGAATACCCCGGCTACCGTCACGGCTGCCTGCGATACTCTCCGCGCCGTGCTTGAGCGCCGAGGGATCGCACTTGAGCTGGTCCCCTCGATGGAGTACCGCTTCATCCCGGAGACCTGGCCGGCAGTCCGCGAGAACGGCTGGCTGATGCCATGGGAGGGCAATCATATTCTGGTCGAACTGCCCATCCACGACCCTTCGAAGATTGGCGACATCGTACCGCTCTCCGAGATGCGCTGGCTTATTAGTCAGGGATATCAGCCAGTCCTGGCGCATCCGGAGCGCTATCTCTATCTGAAGATGGACGATTATCAGGTCTTCAAGGATGCCGGCGTTGAGCTCCAGCGTAATCTCGGATCCCTGGAGGGGATGTACGGCCCGGAGGTCAGCGAGCGCGCAGCTGCCATTGATGCCGAAGGGATGTACGAATGGGTAGGCAGCGACCTTCACCAGAAAGAGTACGCCGACTTCTTCGACGAGCACATCTTCTGATACGCCGGGGACTATACAGTCTTGCCCCCGCAGACACTCTGAACGACGTTGATTATGTAGTCACCTGTCATCTCGCATTCAGCGGCGAGGTCGTTCAGGACAGAGCCCAGTTCGTAGCTGTAGGCGTTCTTGTCGAGATTGGCCATATTCTGACGCTTGAGATTATCACGCTGGGCGTTGATGCGGCCTTCGATTTCGAGAGAGGGCGCAATGCTACGTGATTCCGGGGAGGAGTGGAAAGTGTCCATCATCTGTGCGAGAGCCTCATCCACAAGCGAGAACATCTGCAGGATGCCGTCATTGAGCGCATCCTCGAACCAGACCTTGTTCTCCCTCTTGCGGCGCATGATGCGGGCAAGGTTGAAACAGCTGTCGCCCACGGACTCCAGCTCTCCGATGACACGCATCATGGCGCGGATCTGGAGCTTGGTATCGTCGGACAGGTGAGCCGTACCCACGTCGCCGAGGTATTTGCCTATCTCGTTCTCCATGCGGTCGGAGACATCCTCGCCCTTCTGGATACGCTCGAACAGCTTGTCGAAGCTCTGGTCATCCTGAGTATTGTAGAGCTCGACCACGAGGCCGAACAGGCGCTGCATCTTCTCGCCGAACAGGTCAATCTCCTTCTGAGCCTGCAGGACGGAGATTTCCGGGGTCTTCATGAGACCGCCGCGTATGTACTGGAGGCGGAATTCGTCTTCCTGCTCCTCAATCTTAGGCTTGATAATAAGGCACACCAGTTTCTCGATCTGCGGTATGAACCAGATGAGCACAGCCGTATTAATCACATTGAAGAAGGTATGGAAGGTCGCCAGGGCGAACGAGAGCTTGGTGGGGTCCTGCTCCCCTGCCGCAGGGTCGAGGTCCACTACACCGCAGACCATCCTCACGAAGGGGAAGAAGAAAATCAGCACCCACACGACGCCGAACACATTGAACAGCAGGTGGGCCATAGCGGTACGGCGGGCCTGCGTATTGGCGCTGAGCGCGGCGAGGTTGGCGGTGACGGTGGTACCGATGTTCTCACCCATAACCAGAGCTATACCCTGATAGATGGAGATGGCACCTGTCGCGCAGAGGACCATCGTGATGGCCATGAGGGCAGCGGAACTCTGCACCATTGCAGTAAGTATCGTACCTATGAGAAGGAACAGCAGTATGGTGCCGTAGTTGGTCTTGAAACTTGCGAAGAAGCTGACCACTGCGGGACGGCTGGCGAGGTCCATTTCAACGCCGGTAGCCTTGAGCATGCCCAGAGCGAAAAGCAGGAAACTCAGACCGAAGAGGAAGTCGCCAAAATAGCGGTATTTGCCGGTCTGGATGAGGACTATACCCACGAGGAAAACGGGCCAGACCACATTGGCTATATTGAATGAGAAGCCGGCCGACATTATCCAGGCGCTCATCGTGGTACCGATATTGGCACCCATGATGACAGAGATTGCCTGACTGAGGGTGAGCAGCGCAGCATTGACGAACGAAACCGTCATGACGGTTGTTGCCGCGGAAGACTGTACCGCAACGGTGACGAGGGCACCGGTTGCTACGCCGGAGAAGCGGTTGGTGGTCATTGCACCCAGCAGGCGCCTCAGCTGCGGGCCAGCCATCTTCTGCAGGGCCTCGCTCATCAGCTTCATGCCGAATATCAGGAGGGCTATGGAGCCCAGGAGTTTCAACACTATCAGCATAATATCGACGAAAAAACGTACAAATTTACACAAAATTGTCGTAATATTGTAGAATGAAGTGCAAACGAATCTTTCTTTTGGCGGCAGTGCTCTGCCTCACCCTGACGGCACGTTCGCAGGAGACAACAGGCCCGAAGCACCTGGTGCGCGTAGGCTGGGGCGACCCGCTTTTCGAGAAGCTGGCATTCACCCCCAGCCCGGCAGGTACGAGGTACGACTTCGGCTTCTCGGGGCATTTCTTCGCCGACTATCATTACGGTCTCAACAAATTCGTAAGCGTGGGCGGACAGGCCGATTACCAGAGCATCTGCTGGACTGATTCCCAGGACGGACGTGTGCGTAACCACGACCTGTGCATTATGCCGACGCTGCGTCTCACCTGGCTGCACAGCGAATGGGTGCGTCTCTATTCTGGACTCGGAGCAGGGATGCTCATAGCCTGGGACAATACGGGAGGTAGCGAGGCCGCGCCTGTATTCAACCTCAATTCAATAGGCTTACAGGTCGGCAAAGGCCCCTGGACGGGCTCCCTGGATCTCGGGTTTATGGCATCGATGCGAAACGCCAACCATATTTATTTCGCGGGCACGAGGTTGCTGTCCGTGAGTGTCAATTACTGCTGGTAGCCTATGAAGAATTCATTAGCAATAGCGGCACTCGCCGCACTGACACTGCTGGGTTGCAACCATCCTGAGGTTGAAATAGTGAATCTCGACGAATACGGAGGAGACTTCCGGGCAATGTCAATTAAAGAATCCGACGTATTCCTGTCCGACGGCAGCCTCAATCCGGAAATCAGCATGATGGAGGAACCCGATGACGCCCCGGCAACCAAGGTCGCCTATACCGATGCCAACAGCATTGTGCGCAACATCCTTGGAGATGTTAAGTGCAACAGCCTCATACATATAGCAGGCACCTACACCGGACACGACATTGACGGCAGTCCTCTTGTCCAATCCGGCAAGCTGCTCATCCCCAAGACCGGTCCTGTCAAGAACCTCATGATTGTAAGCCATTACACCATCGGCGCCAATTTCGAAGCCCCGTCGCAGACCTTCCCAATGGAGGGGATCTGGGCCTCGAAGGGCTATACCGTGGTGATTGCCGACTATATAGGCTACGGAGTTACGGCGCGACGCATCCACCCCTACATGCACATCGAGAGCACTGCGCGTTCGGTCATGGATATGGCGCTGGCTGTAAAACCATATCTGGAGCACATCGGCCGTGCGCCGGAGAGCGATGAAGTCATCCTCGCAGGATACTCGCAGGGAGGAGCCACCTCAATTGCGGTGATGCAGTTGATAGAGGACGAGTACTCTGACGAACTGCCTATCAAAAAAATCTATGCCGGAGGAGGCCCGTACGACCTTGCCGCTACCTATGACACCTGTATCGAATGGGACGAGACCGGAATTCCATGTGCGATCCCAATGATAGTCCAGGGCATCAACGAGGGTGACGACCTGGGGCTAAAGATGGAGGACTTCTTCGAGCCCGGACTGCTTGCCGGCTACAGCGAATGGATTAATTCCAAAAAATATACGGTCCAGGAAATCAACGCCAAGATTGGCGCGAACAAGCTCAGCGAGATAATGACGGAGGGTGGCCGGGACAAGAACAACCGGGAGACCGCCCGTCTGTACCAGAGCCTGCTCGCCAATTCGGTGCTCCGCTGCGTCCCGACGGCTCCAATGTACATGTTCCACAGCAACCAGGACAAGACTGTCCCCTTCATCAACGCCCTCAAAGCGGAAGAACGGTTCAAAGGCCGCGAAGTGCATTATGATTTCGGAGAATACGGCAAGCACGGTATGGGAGCTGTGCACTTCATGGTTAAAGTGTATAAGGACCTATGAGAAAGTTGACAGCAATAATTGCGGCCGCCCTTGCGATGGTCGCATGTTCCAAGGATATGTCTGAAGCCATCGGGTGCAAGCTGGACATACACGTGGACTGGGTGCGCGGCAGCAAGGCCCAGTTCACGATTACATCTTCTGACAAGAATGCCTGCTACGTCTATGGCAAAATTAACAGCACCCATCCATATTTTTCGCTCCCTGACGAAGATCTTGTCGAGTTCCAGCTGGGGTGGATGGAGAAGGAATACCAGAGCAGGCTCGCGGAAGGGTCGATAGCCAATTTCGCTGACCTGTTTGCAGTCAAGGGCACGCGTACGCTTAGGGAGACCCAGCTTGCAGATGATATGGACTGGGCGTTCATCGTATTCCAGATTAATCCCGAAACCCACAAGCCGATCGGACCGCTGCACAAGGAGTATTTCCATACCCTCCCCATTCCGAAAGTGGACCTGAGCTTCACAATCGAGCATAGCGGAGATGCCATGCGGATTATTCCCTCCAATGACCGCGACACATGGTTCTGGGAATACGAATCATGGCAACGCATGGTAGGCATATATGGCTCACCATATTACTTCTACTACACTCTTCTGGACATGTATGACCAGTATGGGTTCCTCTACAGTCAGCTATGCCACGGCGAGGAGGAGTGGGTGTTCTCCAGGGATGACCGTTCCATAAAGGAGGATGAGATGTACACGATGTGCATCTCCGGCTGCGCTGACGGTGAGATTACGACACAAGTTTTCTATCTGGATTTCACAATCCACGAAGGGGTCGTGTTGTTCGAGAATTCTTATTATCAGGATGTTGAGATTAGGGAGGGAAAGTAATTTGACACTTTTGGAAGCAATTCGGGCAAGGCACTCTGTACGCAGGTACATTCAGCGCCCCATCGAGGTATCAAAACTTGACATACTCCGGGATGAGATAATAGCCCTCAACGCCACTTCGGGCCTGGATATCCAGCTGGTAACGGATGAGCCTCGCGCCTTCGACGGCAGCACGGCATTCAGCTACGGCAAGTTCAGCGGCGTCGAGAACTATATCGTCATGGCCGGGCCACGGGATTCACGGGCTGAGCTGCAGGTAGGGCTCTACGGCGAGCAACTGGTGCTCCTCGCCCAGACTCTCGGGCTGAACAGCTGCTGGGTGGGACTCACATACAAGAAGATCCCGGGAGCTTTCAGGCTGCGCGAAGGAGATATCGTACACTGCGTAATTGCTCTTGGCTACGGCGAGACTCAGGGCGTGCAGCACAAGCTAAGGCCTTTGGAAAAGCTATACGAGGCCGATGTAGTGCCGCCGGACTGGTTCATATCCGCAATGGAAGCTGTTCAGCTCGCGCCCTCTGCTATCAATCAGCAGAAATATATCTTCCTGCTGCACAGGGAGTCTCTGGTGGAAGCCCTCCCACGCTTCTCTCTCGTCGGTTACACCGAGATTGACATCGGAATCGCAATGTGCCACTTTGAAATCGGCGCCGGCGATGCCCACTATAAATGGGTGTAAAGTCATTTATAAATGGGTGTAAAGTCATTCCGGGCTCGACCCGGAATCTATTTAGTCTTCTGAATCCTTTTGCGGAAACGGTCACGAGCGAGTTGCTGCATGTCGCGCACTTCGTCGCGCTCGTTAACTATCTCGTCGCCGAGGATGGTCTCGATGACGTCTTCGAGAGTGAGGATTCCCTGGAAGGCACCATATTCGTCAATCACGACGCTGATGGGTTCATCCTTGGATAACATTTCGTCCCAGATCGTGTCCAGGGGCGTGTCGGTTGCAAATGAAGCGATATCGCGACGCAGGTCCTTCAAGGTATTGTCGAATTTGTCCTCTGCCATCATCTGCAGGGCTTCGATACGCAGGATATAGCCGGTGATGTATTCGTCATTGTCGGCGTACACGGGAATGCGGCTGTGGTGCATGAAGCGCTTGTCCTTGTAGAAACGCCCCAGGCTCATGCTCTCTGGGGCGATGGCGCAGACCACGCGCGGCGTCATTACGTCGCGGGCCGTGACTTCGTCAAGCGAAATGATGTTCTGGATGACTTCGTTTTCGTCCTCGTCAAGCTCGCCGGACTCTTCGGCTACATCGGCCAGGGCACCGACTTCCTCTTTCGAAACGGTAGCGTCACTATCTTCGGGAGTGATGCGCTTCTGGAGCCATACAACTGTCACCACTATGGGATAGAGACAGAATATCAGAACCCTGATTGCTGCTGACGCGAATCCCATGAGGCTCTTCCAGCGTGTCGAACCAATATTTTTAGGGATAATTTCAGAGAAAACCAGAATCAGCACGGTCATCACCGCACTCACAAGTCCGAACCACTCCGAGCCGAAGACTATGCTGGCCTGACGGCCGACGCCGGCTGCACCGATGGTGTTGGCTATCGTGTTGAGTGAAAGGATGGCGGCAAGTGCCTTGGAAGGGTCTGTCTTGTAGCGTTTCATCAAGGCCGCCGGTTTGTAGCCTTCCTCTTCCCGCATCGTAATGTAGGAGATAGGGGTACTCATCAGCGTAGCCTCCAGCACGGAGCAGAGGAACGAGACGAGCATCGCGCCCAGCAAAAACGTCAACATCAGACCCATAGCGGAACAAGATTATTCCCACTCGATGGTTGCCGGTGGTTTGGAGGAGATGTCGTAGACGACACGGTTGACGCCGCGGACCTTGTTGATTATTTCGTTGGAGACGGCGGCCATGAAGTCGTGCGGCAGAGGGAACCAGTCGGCGGTCATGCCGTCGGTGGATACCACAGCGCGCAGGGCAACCGGATTCTCATAAGTACGCTCATCTCCCATCACACCTACGCTGCGCACGGGCAGCAGCACCACTCCGGCCTGCCAGATGGCCTCGTAGAGGTTGTGGGCAGGCAACGAAGGGTCCGAAGCCGAATGGAAGCCCATACCGGAACAGTCATAGGCCCGCAGTGACCTCATAAATATATCGTCAGCCTCGCGGAGCACTGAGAGTTTCTCCGGAGTGACTTCACCGAGTATGCGGATGGCAAGCGAGGGACCGGGGAAAGGATGGCGCCCGATAAGCTCCTCCTTGACGCCAAGGGCGCGGCCCACACGGCGTACTTCGTCCTTGAACAGCATGCGAAGCGGCTCCACTACCTTGAGGTGCATCTTCTCGGGAAGCCCGCCAACATTGTGGTGGGACTTAATCTTGGAAGCGACTCCCTCGACACCTGCTGATTCAATGACATCGGGATATATCGTACCCTGGGCCAGCCAGCGGGCATCCTTGACATCACGGGCGGCCTTTTCGAAAGTCTCCACGAAGACGCGTCCTATAGCCTTGCGCTTGAGCTCCGGATCATCCAGCCCGCTGAGCGCGGAGAGGAAGTCTGCGGAAGCATCCACTCCACTGACATTGAGACCCATATCGGCGTACGATGCCATGACTGAGGAGAATTCATCCTTGCGCAGAAGGCCGTTATCCACAAATATGCACTGGAGTCTGTCACCTACTGCCCTGTGCAGCAGCATGGCCGCCACTGTCGAATCCACTCCCCCGCTGAGTCCCAGTATCACACGGTCCGAGCCAATCTTCTCGCGGAGCTCCGCTACAGCGGTCTCGATAAAGGACTGAGGTGTCCAGTCACCCTTGCATCCGCAGATGCCGAGGGCGAAATTGGCGAGCATACGGGCGCCCTCTTTGGTGTGATACACCTCGGGATGGAACTGGACTGCATATACCCGCGCTCCCTCTATCTGGTAAGCGGCATTGACGACATCCTCGGTGGATGCGATGACCTCGGCCCCCTCGGGCAGTGTCATGATGCTGTCCCCGTGAGACATCCAGACCTGAGTCGGAGAGCTCACGCCATCAAGCAGCGGCGAAGCCACGCGTACGGACAGCTTCGAACGGCCGTATTCACGCGAGAGCGAACGCTCCACGGAGCCGCCCAGACGATGGGCTATATACTGGGCCCCGTAGCAGATCCCCAGCACGGGGACTTTGCCCATGAAGGCTTCCAGATCCACCTGCGGAGCCCTCTCCTCCCGTACGGAGCAGGGGCTGCCGGAGATTATGATACCGAGGATATCAGGGTCGGACACGTCCGGAGTACGGCCAAAAGGCTGAATCTCACAATAGACACCGATTTCGCGAAGCCTGCGTCCGATGAGCTGTGTCACCTGGGATCCGCAGTCGAGTATAACTATCTTTTGCATATTCTCTACAGAGGTCAAAAATACACATAATTTGTGAAAAAGTGCTAATTTTGCCGGACTAACATTAACCTTAAACGCAGTGTTAATTGACGGAGCGCTTTACCTGTCCATGGTACGCGGAGGAGCAGCAAGGCTCAATGCGAAAAGACAGGAGATAAATGACCTCAACGTCTTCCCCATCCCCGACGGAGATACGGGAGACAACATGTATATGACAATCCAGGCCGGCTGTGACAGTGCCGGAGCCACCCTGGGAGAAATGGCCGGAGCCGCAGCACGCGGCATGCTCATGGGGGCACGAGGCAATTCCGGAGTCATCCTTTCCCGCATATTCGCAGGCATAGCAAAGGGGCTCGAGGGTAAGGAAAATGCTACCCTCAAGGAATTCGCCGCCGCCATGCAGGCCGGAGTCGAAGAATCCTACAAGGCCGTATCGGAGCCTGTCGAGGGTACAATCCTCACCGTACTTCGCGAAGGAGTGGCCGGAGCAGCTGAATGCGCCGATGCTCCCGAGGGACCCGATGACATCCTCGCCTACTTCGACCGCCTCATCCCGGAGATGGGCAAATCCCTTGCTCATACGCCCGAGCTCCTCGAAGTCCTCGCACGCGCAGGCGTGGTGGACAGCGGCGGGGCCGGACTGGTGGCCATCACCGAAGGCATGAGGGATGCCCTCATGGGTATTGAAGCCGACTACTCGGACGGCCCCGCCGCCCCTGCAGCACACAAGGTGGACCTCGACTCGTTTACCTCCGAGAGCGTGCTGGAATTCGGCTATTGCACCGAGTTCATCCTGCGCCTGCAGAGCAGCAAGGTGGACCTTGCCACATTTGACGAGAGCGTAATCTCTCAGTGGCTTGCCGCCAACGGCGAATCGCTGGTCTTCTTCCGCGAAGGCAGCATGATCAAGGTCCATGTGCACACCTTCACCCCCGGAGAAATCCTGAATCACTGCCAGCAGTGGGGAGAGTTCCTCACCATCAAGATAGAGAACATGACTCTCCAGCACCATGAGAACCACATGGAGTCCGCCATTCCCAAGGTACGCAAGCGCTACGGAGTAGTGGCCGTGGCTACCGGTGACGGGATGGTGGAGATGTTCCGCGAATCCGGAGCCGATGTGGTAATCGAGGGCGGTCAGACAATGAACCCTCCCGTGCAGAGCTTCATCGGAGCTTTCGAAAAGATAGGCGCCGAGACCATATTCGTACTGCCTGACAATTCCAACATACTGCTCACCGCGCAGCAGGCTGCGGCCATGTACGACAAATCCGACATACGCGTCATCCCCTGCAAGACCCTGGGTGAAGGCTACTACGCACTCGCTAACCTGGACCTGAGCGCAGACAGCGCCGATGAGATAGAGCGGACCCTCACCGAGGCCATCAAGGAAGTCACCACCGGCATGGTCAGCCGCGCCATACGCGACACCGACAAGGTGAAGGAAGGTGATTACATAGGCATTTCCGGCAAGGACATACTCTCCGACTCCCCCGACCGGGTGGTCGCTCTCGTCAAGCTCGCCGAAGTCCTCGGAGCTGCCGGCAAGGACGTAATCATGGTGTTTACCGGCCAGGGCGTCCCCAATCCGGGAGCCGAACTGACACGGTGCTTCACCGACGCGGAAGTCATAATCCGTGACGGAGGCCAGCCGGTATATGATTATCTGTTAATACTTCTGTAAAATGATAAAACTCTTTTTCGATTCCGATTGCGACATCACCCCTGCAGTAGCTGCGGAGTACGGTGCCGGTCTGATAAGCATGCCCTACAGCATAGACGCCAAGACCGTCTATCCCTACGAGGACTGGAAAGACTTCGAGAGCCACGAGTTCTACGACATGCTTCGCTCGGGCGTAATCCCCACAACCAGCGCGATTACCAAGGAGCGTTACATTAAATACTTCGAGCCCTGGTTCCAGAAGGGATGCGACATACTCTACGTGCATTTCTCCCGCGAGATGTCCGCTACTTTCAACGGCATGGACCAGGCAGTCGCCGAACTCAAGGCAAAGTATCCCGGCGTGCGCTTCGAGACCATCGACACCAAGGGAATCACCACACTGGGCTATGTCTTCGACCGCGAGGTCGGCGACCGCGTCAAGGCCGGAATGAGCCTCGACGATGTCCTCGAATGGGCCCGGGGAGAGGTGGGTCACTACGCGATTTATTTCTTCGCCGACGACCTGAAGTTCTTCCGCCGCAGCGGCCGCGTGAGCGGACTCGCCGCAACCATGGGCACTCTCATCGGCATCAGGCCCATTATATATATGAATGACGCCGGCAAGATGCTGGCCTTCGGCAAGGCCAAGGGCCGCGCCAACGCCATGCAGTTCCTCGTGGACAAGGTGGTTGAACTCGGTGACGAGATTGGAAGCCACCGCATCGCCATCGGTCATACCGACTCTCCCGCAATAGCCGCTCAGGTACGCGACATGATACGCGAGCGCTGCGGGAAGGACCTCGATATCGAAATCGTGGTCGTCAATCCTACCGCCGGCAGCCATTCCGGTCCTGACGGCGTTGCAGTCTCCTTCCACGCCAAAAGCAAGGAATAATGATAAGCATAAGGGAAGTTTCCGGGAAGAAGGACCAGAGGGCGTTCCTCCAGTTCCCCATCGACCTCTATAAGGGCAACGACTGCTATGTCCCCCCGCTTTGGGCCGATGAGATGAAGATGTTCCGTCCCGACTTCGTGTACAACCAGACCTGCGAGAGCAAGTTCTTCCTTGCATACAAGGACGGGGAACTTGCAGGACGCATCCAGGGCATAATCCAGAAGGCCGCCAACGAAAAGTGGGGCCAGAAGAGAGTGCGCTTCACCCGTTTCGACGCCATAGACGACCCTGAAGTCTCCAAGGCACTTTTCGGTGCTGTCGAGCAGTGGGCATCTTCGCGTGGCATGGATACCATCTGCGGACCGCTTGGATACTCGGACCTCGAGAGGGAGGGCCTTCTCGTGGAAGGCTTCGACAAGAGGGTCACCATGTCGGAGAACTACAACGCACCTTACTACCAGAAGCATATCGAAGGGCTTGGGTTCACCAAGGAAGTGGACTGGCTGGGCTCCCGTATATACGGTGCCGACAGCCCCGAGACTATCGACGAGCTGGAGAAGACGGCTGAATTCATCATGCGCCGCTATAAACTGCATTTCGGGCCCGCCAGGAATGCAGGTGACTTCATGAAGCGCTATGCCGACGGGATCTTCGAGCTGATAGACAAGAGTTACGGCAATCTCTACGGCACTGTCCCCTTCACCAAGGGGATGAAGGACCTGATGCTGGAGAACTTCGGTCTGGTAGTAAATCTAAAGTACACGGCTGTAATCCTCGACGAGAACGACCGCATGATTTGCTTCGGCTTCACTATCCCCGGCCTCGCCGACGGACTCGTCACTACCAGGGGCAAATATACCCCGAGGACCCTGCTGAGGCTCCTGCGCTGCATCCTCAGGCCCCGCACCCTCGACCTGTGCCTCGTTGGAGTTGACCCCGAATGGCTCAACAGGGGCGTCTCCATACTCCTGTTCGTAGGATTGATGAAGACCCTTCGCGACGATAAGCACATCCGCTTCGCCGACACCAACCTCAACCTTGAGAACAACTACGACATACTCCACCAGTGGAAGCGCTTCAATATAGAGACTGTGAGGCGCTGCCGCGCATATTGTAAGCCTATAGCATGATAAAGATACTGCTTGACTGCTTCGGCGGCGACCATTCCCCCGAAGCTCATGTAGAGGGAGCCCTCGCGGCACTTCAGGCCAAAAGCGACCTGCACCTGCTGCTGACCGGTGACGAGCAGATACTCAAAGCCGCTCTCCAGGGACACAGCTACGACGCCTCCCGCCTGGAGATAATCCATGCTCCTGAGATTATCACCGGCGAAGACAAGCCTACCGACGCAATACGTCTCAAGCGCAATTCCTCCATGATGAAAGCCATCATGATGCTGCGCGACGAGGACGACATCGCCGGCATGGTCTCAACCGGCTCTACCGGAGCTCTGGTAACCGGAGCACTGGTGCGCCTGGGCCGCATCCCCGGCATCATCCGCCCCGCATTCTGTCCCCTGCTGCCCACCATGAACGGCGGCATAGTCGGCGTCTGCGACAGCGGCGCCAATGTCGAAGTGACCTCTGCTCACCTGAGGCAGTTCGCCATAATGGCAAGCCTCTATATGGAGCAGGTCTATGGAGTCAGCAAACCCCGCGTGGCGCTGCTCAATGTGGGCAAGGAGAGCGAGAAGGGCGACGACATCCGCAAGGAAGCCTATAAGATGCTCTCCGATACGCCCGAGATTAATTTCGTCGGCAATATGGAGAGCCGCGACCTGCTCAGCGGGACCTACGATGTGGTGGTCTGCGACGGTTTCTCGGGCAATGTCCTCATCAAAGCCACCGAAGGCACTGCTGTGGAGCTCCTCAAGAAGCTCAAGACCGACATCTACAGCAAGTGGACCTACAAGCTCGGCGGCCTGCTGATGAAGAGCATGTTTGCCAAGGAAAAGGCCATGCTGGACTACCAGAACCACGGCGGCAGCGTACTGCTCGGCACCGGCAAGGTAGTGGTCAAAGGCCACGGCAGCAGCAAGGCCCGCGCAGTCGCCAAATGCATTGAGCAGGCCTGGCGCATGGAGGAAGGCGGACTCCCCGCACGAATTGAAGAAACAGTTTCGCGTTACGAACATTTTGAAGAATAATCGATATGGACGACATGTTTGGAAAAGTCAGTGAGATACTGGCAAAGCAGCTTCGCCTGCAACCCGAAAACATAAAGATGGAATCCCTCATCAAGAAGGACCTGGGAGCCGACTCCCTGGACATACTCCAGCTCCTCATGAAGATTGAGGATAAGTATGGCATCATGATTCCTGACGAGGAACTCGCCACTTTCGAGACCGTCGCGGATGTCGTCAGCTATCTCGAGAAAGCCGGCGCAAAGCTCGATTAAGCGGCTATTTCCGACAAATCAGCATCTATGAACAGGGGTATTCTGGCCTTGACTCTGCTGCTTGCAGGCTGTGCCTCGCAGGGTACCGGGATACTGGATTTCAACAGGGTGGAGGACGTCTCGGCCAGGCTACGCGCAGAGCGCAAACCGGCCGTGGTCTGGGGTCAGCCCGAGGGGCAGCCTTCGCTCACGCTGCTGCATTTCTCCGACCTGCACGGCGATGCGGAGAACCTCGGCAGGATAGTGGAATTCAGGTCTGCCCTGCGTGAATACATCGACGATGCGATACACACGGGCGATGCGGTAGCCTGCTACTGGGACGATACCAACCCCTGGAATACCGTGCCCGGAGCCGAAGACATACTCAACATCGTAGGCAATCACGACTGCTGGAAGGGACATCTTGTCTGGGCACAGAGCAGCTGGCCCTATGATGCCACTCAGGAGGAGGCTTACGAGCTGATTTTGCAGGGAGCTGATGCCGGGAAGCCTTTCGTTTCAGGCTGGGATGTCATCCGGCCCGGCGGCGTTGAAGACCCGCAGAGCCCCTGTTACAAGGCCTGTTACTACTACAAAGACTACCCCTCCAGCGGCTTGCGGCTGGTAGCGCTCGACTGCATGCACTACGACGCGGCTCAGGATGCCTGGTACGCGGCTGTCCTGCAGGATGCACTCCAGAGCGGCCTGCAAGTGATCGGCGTCCAGCACTACCCTCCCCAGTCGGGACTTGACAAGATACCCAGCGGCTTCACTGAGCTGGATTACGATATTAACCCTACACCTCAGCCCGAGGAAGGAGTCCAGATGGAAGCCATGCCCGAGAGCTGCTTTGAGCGTACCGACGAGTTCATCAGCAAGGGCGGCATCTTCGTCTGCTGGCTTGCAGGACATCTGCACAGCGACATGCTGGGGCGTGTCACGGGACATGCCGGACAGTTCTTCATCGCAGCCGACAAGGCCGGCGAAGGCGATGCCTACATGCAGGAGGACCGCACCCGCGGTACCCGCTTCCAGGACGCCTTCAACCTCGTGACTGTCAATCCCTCACGCGGTGTCCTGTTCATCGACCGCATAGGCTGCGACCGCGACCAGTACATGCGTTCCAAGAAGCTATTCTGCTACAACTACCTGACGGGAAGCATCGTTACAGATAAATAGATTTGAATTTTTCAAATCAACTTTTGGATATATTGATACGAATCAATATATTTGCGGGAGTAGTGTTATTTCGTATGAGAAAGGCAATTTTCCTCATAGCAGCCCTATTGCTTCTTTGCGTGCCCGTAATGGCTCAGTCCTACAGCCTGTCCGGGCGCGTTGTGGATGCAGAAGGCGCACCCGTCGAACTGGCTGTTGTATCTCTCAACAAGTCGCTCTGGGTAACCACTGACAAGGACGGACACTACTCTTTCTCAAATGTCAAAAAGGGCACCTACGAGTATCTCGTCTCTTTCGTAGGCTACCAGGATTTGGAAGGCACTATAGAGATTGCATCCAATTCCACCCTTGATTTCAAGCTCCAGACCCTCAGCCTCATGCTCAACAGCGTCACAGTGACAGCCGAGCGTGAGGACATGGGTTCAAAGTCGGTAATCAGCGAAGAAGCTGTCCGTCACCTGCAGCCCAAGAGCGTAAGCGACCTGCTGCAGCTGGTGCCCGGCAACCTCGCAAAGAATCCTAACCTCAACGAGCTCTCGCAGGCGACCGTGAGGGAAATCGACCCCTCGTCGGGCAATTCGCTCGGTACTTCCGTCATAGTCGACGGCACTCCGGTAAGCAACGACGCCAATCTCCAGGCCATAGCCTCCACCCGTTACGGCTCAGCCTCCGGTGTCCAGACGGACGGCATGTCCGACCAGACCACAGCAGGCGGCGGCGCTGACCTGCGCACCATAAGCGCCGGAGCAGTCGAGTCAATGGAAGTCATCAGCGGCATCCCCTCAGCCGAATATGGCAACCTCACTTCCGGCGTTGTCATCGTGAGGACCAAGGCAGGCCGCACCCCCTGGGAGGTCAAGGCACAGGCGGATCCCAATTCCAAGCTGCTGTTTGCCGGCAAGGGTTTCGCACTCAAAAATGGCGGCTCCGTCAACTTCGGCCTTGACTGGGGACAGAGTTTCTCCGACCCCAGGCGCCGCTATCTCGGATACGACCGCATCACGGCGTCCGCCGGTTTCTCCAAAGTCTGGGAGCACGCCACCCTCAATGTCAAGGGCTCGTTCTATTCCAATGTCAATGAGCGCAAGACTGACCCTCAGCTGGAGGAACTGGAGATAAACTTTACCAACAAGATGGCCGACGTCAGCATTTTCTATGGCATAGAACTTTACCAACAAGAATCTGGGAGGCCGTCTCTCGGCGAACGGCAGCATACGCCCGGACACTCCCCTGCTGACTTCCCTGGATTACAATTTGTCCGCCCAGATAGCAAGGACCGAGGACATCCACATCAACAGGGTTTACAGTCCGGACGGCGCAGTGACCAACATACGCGAGAGCGGCATCCACGAAGCCCTGCAGCTCATCAGGCCCTACTTTGCCGAATACCGCATGCACGGCATCCCTGTCAACCTGTTCGGGCAGCTTGTCGCAGGAAAGTATTTCCAGATTGGCGAAAAGGATTACGACCGCATAAGGCTGGGTATCGAATACACCATGGACGCTAACCGGGGAGAAGGTCTCACATACGATATCAACACCCCTCCTCAGGCCGCTTCGGCACACACGCTCAGGCCCCGCGCATACAAGGACATACCCGCACTCAATACGGTGAGCGCATTCCTCAGCAACAAGAGCAGCCTGAGTTTCGGCGATTTCTCCCTCAAGTCTGAAATAGGCCTGCGCGCCTCCAACCTCTTCCTCAATGAGGCTAAGAGCAGCGGCAACAAGGGCTACTTTGTACTGGAGCCGCGCGTCAACCTCTCACTTGGCTTCCTGGATGCGATTTCGCTCAACGGAGGCTTCGGTATTTCCAACAAGATGCCGACTCTGCTGTATCTGTATCCGGAGCCCACATATTACGACTTTATCTGCCTCAACCGCTACAACGAGGCTGCCGGGACCGGTCTTGCGGTAATCGACACCCAGATCATCCCGGATACCGGCAATCCTGACCTGCAGCCCGCACGCTCGGTCAAGAAAGAGCTGGGAATCAGCTTCAAGAGCGGGGGCATCAGCGGTTTCGCGACTTTCTTCCACGAGAATCACACGCATGAGTTCGGCTATCAGGGCCAGCTCTACTGGGGCAGGTTCGCACAGTACACCATCCCCGCCGGCGCAACTGAGCTCGCGCTGGAAGGCGGCGATGTGACCTATTTGCTTAACGGCAGCCGCGGCGTCGCCGAGAAGATCTCCAAGATGGAATTCACCAGCTGGAGCCGCCCGTCCAACACCAACAGCCGCATCAAGTACGGTATCGAATACGGCCTGGATCTCGGCACCATCAAGGCCCTGAGGACATCGGTCAACATCAACGGTGCTTGGTTCCACATCCAGAGCACGAAGGAGACGACCGGCATAAGCATACGCAGCAAGCTTGACGACTATGTGGCCGTCCTGCCCGCAGGAAGCGGAAGCATACAGGACAGGGTCAATACGAGTTTCCGTTTCATCACCCATATCCCCGAATTCCGCCTCATCTTCACCACAACTCTGCAGGTGGTGTGGTACGAGTCCCGCCGCTCGGTATATCTGGACGAGTCCGGCAATCCGAGAGCCTACGACTACACGTATCAGGGCAAGGATTACCTCGCTGTAGAACCGCTCGGCTTCTATGACAAGGACGGCAACTACAATGTATGGGATGCCGCTTCGATGAACGGCGATCCCAGCCTCAACTATATGATGGACCGCTTCTTCACCTACGGTTTCCTGTCGGATGTGATAGAGCCGTGGGCCATGCTCAACATACGCCTTACCAAGGAAATAGGCAGCCGTGCTGAGATTTCGTTCACAGCCAACAACGTGACCAACTCCAGCAGATACCACGTCAACCGCAACACCTATTCCAAGACGCAGCTGTACCCCAACATGTATTTCGGAGCAGAACTCAAAATTAAACTATAATGTTTATGAAAAATTCATTCAAACTTTTGGGCCTCGCGGCTGTAGCAGCCGTCGCCCTCGCAGCAGTTTCCTGCGAGCCTAAGGAGGAAATTGCAAAGAGCTACAACCTCACCGTTAAGGTAGTATTCCCCGAAGGTGTCACCGAGATGAGCGACATCGTCGTTGAAGCCGCCAAGGCAGGTGTCGTCACTCCCCTCGAGGTAGTCGTCGAAGGCGCTGCCGCAACTGCAACCGCAACCCTCACCCAGGGTGACTACAAGATCTCTGCAAGCGCTGTCGTGACCGCCAAGAAGAAGGCTGCCGGCGCCGCCGAGGTCTCCCTCTATGAGGATGCGGAAGTCGAAGTCGCCATGGGCGAGTTCGCAGTCTCCCCTATCATCATCAAGGCTGTCCAGTACACTCCCGGCAAGCAGGCTTACATCCAGCCCCTCAGCGACACCTGGATTGAGATCGTCAACAACTCCGACGAAGTCCAGTACCTCGACCAGATCATCCTCATCGGTGGTATGGGCCGTCAGAGCAAGCCCAATGCATGGCAGGCCAACGGTTACGAGAGCCTCTACGGCGGCGTAACCCAGAGCCCCGTTATCGCATTCCCTGGTAATGGTACCGATTATCCCCTCCAGCCCGGCCAGAGCGTTGTCATCGCTAACGCTCCCATCAACCACCAGGCAGCTGGAGAAGGCTTCGAGAACTGCGCAGACCTCTCTCACGCAGACTGGGAGTTCTATGCATCCTACAATGCAAAGGATACCGACTATGAGGGCATCCCCAACATGGAGCTCGTACACGTCCCCTACACCAGCCAGCTGAACTGGGGCCAGAACTTCTTCGCATGGGCCGGCCTTATCGCCAAGCTTCCCGAAGGTGTAACTCCTGCAGATTATGCTGCTAATGAGGAGAACCTCATGACCACCCCCGGGACCACTTCCAAGTACCAGTTCCTTATGATCCCCAGCGACTATGTACTCGACGCTGTCGATGTCTGGGAGTCCGGCGCAGAGGAGCACTATCCTACCTTCCTCCCCATCGATGACGCAGAGGGTGTGCTCGGTCCCGATGCATGGTCCGGCATAGCTGTCCGCCGTAAGGTCACCAAGATCGAGAACGGCCGCGCCTACTACAAGGACACCAACAAGTCTTCCGCAGACTTCGTGGTTGAGAAGGTCGTCCCCGGTGCAGTACCTACCCAGGTTGATGCTGAATAATCTTCATAAGATTTGCGCAATGCTTCTCCTGCCGCTGCTTAGCCTGGCGGCAGGGGATGCCTTCGCGCAAGTATGGCACCAGGAGAGAGACAACGAAGTGCTCAACACCCGTAGCGGGAGCTCTTCGCCCGTTTCCCTCCAGTATAACCCCACCGCGAGCTGGAATGCCGCCTCAGCTGGGTGGAATGGCGAGAAAGGCGGCTTCCACCGTCCTGACAGACCGGCGGGCAAGAGCGAGCTCGACCTCTCCGTCTCGGAGCTTGGAGCTCACGGAGCCTTCCGCAGCGCCGGGTCCATACGCTACCGCAACACCAGGGACCTCTCCCGCAACTGGAACTCCCTGCTCGGCAACGATCCGGACAATCCCTATGTAATATGCGACACGCTTGCTGACAACTCGCTGACAGAGCGTTTCGACATAGAGGGAGCCCTCAGCTGGGCTTTTGCATCCGGCTGGACCGCGGCAGGCAAGGCCGGCATCACTACTGCTACTCTGTCGGACAACAAGGACCCGCGTCCCAAGAACGACATTTCCAGGATTCCGTTCTCCCTGGGAGTGGAACACATTTTCTCAGACGGCTGGACTGCAGGCATCTACGCAGGAGCGGAGCTTTTCTTCTCACGCTTCACCAACTATTTGGAATACGGCCAGAAGGCCTACCGCTACTACAAGATGAAGGGCATGGGCGATTTCTTCGCATTCAGCTCTTCGGAGAGCTCCAGCGCACCGCGCGAGTATGCCGGTACAACTTACAGCGCAGGCGCCAATTTAGGCCTGGACCGTAAGGACTTCTCCAACTTCACCGAGTTTGGATTCGAGAGCGGATACGAGAACGCACGCGACGGCGGCTCGGCCTACGAATGGAAGGCCGGCGACTACAGCTTCATGCAGCTAAGGCTGCTGGAGCGCATCGATTTCAAAGGCAGTCTGCGCCAGAGCATAACGCTCACTGCCGGCATGAAAACCACAAGCGGCTACTGGTATGACCAGAAGGCTATGATAGATACCGAGCACGGAAACCTCGCGTACTACGAGATTAAGGCCAGGTACAAGAACAACGCCTCCTCCCGCATCACCGCAGCCGCACAGTACCGCATAGGCATGGACAAATCCTGGAATGCAGGAGTCCTTGCACAGTTCAAATCTGAGAGCGCCACCCATTACGCCGACGGCGATCCCCGCATACAGGCCTGGAACCAGCTAAAACTGGTTGCCGACGGGTGGAAGAGCTTCTTTTTCGGCGATCACACACTGGACATCAGCGCATCCGCGGGATATATCATGACCCTGGGAGGGCCGCGGTATGCAACCGGCAACGCAGGTCTTCCCAAGGACGATATAACGGCCGTTTACGTCAGGCCGATATTTGAATACGAGACTGCCTCCAAGGCTTTGGCAAATCTCAGGGCCGACTGGGTAATGCCCGGCACAGGCAAGATCGGACTTCGTCCCGGCATATTCGCCGGAGCATCAGTGCTGGCATCGACAAAAGGACAGTCATATTATGGTCTGTCAGCAGGTGCCTTTATAAAGTTTTAGACGAATGCATTTTAGACCGACACTGGCAGGAATAGCTGCCATCCTTTTATTAGGCATATCCCTTTCCTGCTCGCACCGGGCAGGAATCGCCATTATTATAGACCCCGCTTCCGAGCGTGAAGCTGCAGCTGAGCTCGCGGCCTGGGAAGACGCCCTCCGTGGGGCTGACGGCTACACCGTGTACCGCCTTTGCGAGGATTGGGAGAGCCCGGATGCCATCAAGGCGCAGCTCAAGGACCTCTATAAGGAGGGCAAGATCTGCGGAGCTGTCTTTGTCGGTGACATCCCCATACCCATGGTCCGTGACGCTCAGTTCTTCACCAGTGCGTTCAAGATGGACCAGACCCGTCCCCGCAAGGAGTCGAGTGTCCCCTCAGACCGCTTCTACGACGACTTCGACCTGGAGTTCGAATACCTTGGAAGCGAAGATGACGGAGATCCTTACTTCTACTACAGCCTGACTTCCGGAAGGGACATTCCCCTCGCTCCGGACATCTTCAGCGGCCGCATACGCCCTACCGATACCGAAGGCTCAACACGATATGAGAAGCTTCGCCTCTATCTCTCCAAGGCGGCGGCAGCACATCTGAGCCCGGAGAGACTTGACCATATATTTATATTCAACGGTTCGGGCAGCATTGCAGAGAGCCGCCACGCTCACATGGACGAGCAGTTCTCCATGAGGGAACATTTCCCCTGGATGACTACCCTTCCCGGGGCGTTCGACTATATGGACAACAAGGACTTCGACCCCGTCAAGCCCCGCGTCAAGAACGAGCTGATGCGCCCCGAGCTCGACATCGCCATACTGCATCACCACGGCGATTTCGACACCCAGTATTTCAAGATAAAGAAAGAGGACAACCTCACGCTTGAGGAATTCGGCCCCTTCCGTCCGGAAGCCAGACTTGTCCTCATGGACGCCTGCTACAACGGGGCGTTCAACATGCCTGACTGCATTGCGAATGAATACATATTCCAGGAAGGCGGCACTCTGGTAGCCCTCGGCGGCTCTGTCAACGTGCTGCAGGACAAGTGGCCCGACGAATTCCTCGGACTTGTAGCCCAGGGATACCCTGTAGGCGACATCAACCGCTTCTCTCCCTATCTGGAAATGCATGTGGTCGGCGACCCTACCTTCCGCTTCAAAGAGGAGAAAGTCTGCCATTCGGCCGACAAGGAGTGCCTGAAAATACGTTACTCAGGCATGAGCGAGGAGAAACTCCTGAAGATACTCCGCAGCTCCCCCGTCTCTCTCGAGAGGCACGAGGCCTTCAATACGATTATCCGCACCTGCGCCCGTCCGGCAAAGCTCGAGGCCATACGGATTGCCCTCAGCGACAATTCCGAACAGGTCCAGCGCGAAGCCGTCAACTGCTTCGCTCCCATGGGCGACCCGGAGCTCATACCGCTCGTTGCCCGCATGGCGACCGACAACAATGTCTCTGCGCGCCTGCGCCAGAACACCTACGAGTCGCTGCAATTCTTCCCCAGGGAGGCTATGCTTGCAGCAATCACGGAGGCCCTTGACAGTCTTGCGCTCCAGAGCGCCGACACAAGCACTTTCGCAAAGGTGCGCAGCATAGCGCAGACCCGTTGCGGCAGCTGGGAAGACGATATTGATAAACTGATCAGCGGCGAACTCAGCCCCAAATGGCAGATGTTCCTGTCGAGGTCTTTCCGTATCTATCTTCCTGCTTACCGGCTTCCCGAAGTACGCGATTTTGCGGATACCTGCTCAAACGAGACCCTGAGCGGTAACATCAAAGAGGCCATTGAATGGCATAGACTTGCATATACATATTAAGACATGAAATCAATACGTTTATTTTTCGGCAGCCTTCTGCTCCTTGGCGCACTGAGTGCCTGCAGCGGAGAAGGTTTCGCCATTGTAATTGACCCTCAGAGCTACGAGCAAGCTAAAGAAGAGGTTGACGCCTACGCCGCAGCGATAGCTCAGGCCGACGGTTACAAAGTAGAAATCGTTGAAGACATCTGGGGCGTACCCGACAGTATCCGTGCCGTCCTGCAGGAGATGAGACTGCGCAGCTGCAACCCCATAGTGGGTGCGGTATTCGTGGGCGACATCCCTGTCCCCATGGTGCGCGGAGCACAGCACCTCGCCAGTGCATTCAAAATGGACGAGCAAAAGTATCCTCGCAAGAAGTCCTCTATACCTTCCGACAGGTTCTATGACGACTTCTCCCTGGAGTTCGACTATATCGGGCATGACGAAGGCACTCCCCTGTTCTACTACAACCTCGCAGCAGAAGGGGCCCAGAGCCTCTCTCCGGACATCTTCTCCGGGCGCATTCGTCCCGTAGATGCTGACGGCAAAGTACGTATCGATGCCCTCAAGGCATTCCTCCTGAAGGCCGCTGATGCACGCCTCAATCCCCCTGTGATGGACCAGATGCTCTTCTTCAGCGGTCACGGCTACATCTCTGAGAGCAAGACTGCACGTCTGGACGAGAAGAGGGTATGGTTCGAGCACTTCCCTATGATCGACGATGGTCGCAACCATATCAGCTACATAGATTACTCCGATGTAGTGCCGGTGAAGCCCCATCTGATGAACGAGCTCATGCGCTCCGATCTCAGCGTAGCAATGCTCCATCATCACGGTGCCCCGGATACCGAGTATCTCAACGCCGTCGAGCGTCCCTACATGGTCCGCGACGCCAAGAAGTATATTATCAAGAACCTGCGTTCGCACATATACCGCTCAAAGCAGAGGGGCCGTGACTACAAGGCAAAACAGCGTGAGCTGCAGGCCGAGTTCGATGTGCCCGACAGCTGGTTCAAGGATGTCCTCAGCGAAGAGCTCCACCAGGCCGACTCGCTTGAGGAAGCATCCATGGATCTGTATATTGACGATTTTGCCGGCTACGGCTACAAGCCCCAGGCCAGGCTCGTCATTCTCGATGCCTGCTTCAACGGCTCTTTCCAGCTTGAGGACTGCATCGCAGACCAGTACATATTCCAGGAAGGCGGCACCGTGGCCGTGCAGGCCAACAGCGTCAACTCCCTGCAGGACAAGTGGCACGACCGCTTCTTCGGAATAGTTGCTCAGGGAGGATGCGCAGGTGACCTCGTGAGGTATGCTCCCTATATCGAATCGCACCTGATCGGCGACCCTACTTTCCGCTTCGCCTACGATGGTGCAAACCTTGACAAGATTATCCTTAAGGACAGCAAATGCGCATGGAAGCGCATGCTCCGCCGCGGCACCCCCGATCAGCAGGCTCTCGCTATCGAGCACCTGTACCGCAAGGGAGCCCTGTCTTCCGCAAAGCTTCTGGACATCTACAGCAGTTCTCCTTACGCTACCGTGAGGCTTGAAGCCCTCTGGTGCCTCACTCAGGAGCGCGGAGATGATTTCATCAAAGCAGTTGAGCTGGCTATGGGTGATGCTGACGAATTCATACGCCGCATCGCCGTCAAGCTGGCAGGCAAGACCGGCGACGAGCGACTGATTCCCGGCCTCATAAAGGTTTTCCTCACCAACAACGCCACCTCCAGAATAGTATTCAACACCACCTATGCGCTGAATTCATTCAGTGAGGCTCCCCTGCTTGAGGAATTTGACGCTCAGATCGGGGATGTCCCCATGGTGAATGCAGAGGTGGAGACCGAGAGGCTGCGCAAGTCCCTCGTAAGGTCCGCAACCCGTTTCCTCGAGGACGAGCAGTCCATCTGGGCACCCGGGACAAGCACAAAGGAGCGTCGGGGCAATATTCGCCAGATTCGCTCCAACCTGTGCTTCGCCAATGTACCTGCACTGCTCGAGTACCTGCCTGTCTGCGACGATCCTGCAATGCAGATAACCCTGCTGGAAGCCCTCGGATGGCATCGCCTTGCATGGAATGCCGGGCAGATAGCCGATGCAGCCCTTGCTATCAGCGCCGACGAGGCATATCCTGAGGAAGTGAGGCGCGAAGCCCTCAAGACATACAACAGGATAGCTAAGTGAAGCATACTGTCCTTACGTACCTGATGCTGGTCCTGCCCGTTCTTTTGAGCGGGCAGGACTTGCCACAGTACGTGGACAATTCTGCCAATAAATACTTCCCTCCCATAATAGACCAGAACGGAGGGTCCTGCGCCCAGGCATCCAGCATAGGCTATGTGTTCACCTACGAGATGAACCGCCTTCTGGACAGGGACGCCTCCGAGAGCCCGGACAACCGCTTCAGCTACCAGTATATCTGGAATCTCGTCAATGACGGAATAGACCAGGGCGGCTTCGCCGAAGACGGCCTCTTTATAGCAATGCGCTCCGGAGCCATGACGGAGAGCGACTTCTCTACGCTTACAACCTCCCATTTCACCTGGCCTTCGGGCTTTGAGAAATACCGCAACGCCCTGAGATACAGGGTCACCAAGTTCGTTGAGATTCCCCGGGACGTGGATGCCATGAAGGCCTATCTGGCAGGCAGCGACGGCAAGCCGGGAGGAATACTCTCATTCTCCGGCAAATGCTACGGCTGGAATATGATGGGCAATTACTCAGGGCCGTCCGGTACTGGTTACAGCTCCCTTGTCACTACGCTCCCCTCCGATGGGGCACACGCCATGACGATAGTTGGATACGATGACCTTGTAAGCTTTACTGATGCTTCCGGGACGAGGCACGATGGGGCCTTCATAGTGGCCAACAGTTGGGGGCTATGGATGCATGACCGGGGCCGCTTCTATTATCCCTACGATTTCTTCGCTGATGCAAGCGTACCTACTCAGGTATTGAGCGATAAGGCCGTCACAGCCGAAGTGCGCTTCCAGGAGCCCAGGATACTGTTCCGTCTGACTATTGATTATACTTCACGCAACGACCTCGCTTACAGCATAGGCGCAACTGACAGAGTGACTGCCGGGATACCCGAGAATTACTATTTCCAGAGCGCTCTGAGCAACAAGGGAGGCGACCATTATATGAGAGGCACCTACGACAAGGAGCCGCTGGAGTTCGCCCTTGACCTTACGGACAACATCCCGTCGAACGACCCCGATTACTGCCGCTATTTCCTCAAGATAGTGCGCTCAGCAAGGGGCAAGAAAGGTGAGGGCCGGCTGCTGGCTCTGTCCGTCATAGACTACCGCAGCGGGGTCCCGGTGGAGTATAAGTACAAGGGAGAGCTCCCGATTGATATTAAAGACGGAGAGAACAGCTTCATTATCGGACTGATACCAAGGTACAACACCTCCTACTCTCCCGTGCGACCCGGCACAGGAGAAGTAAAGCTTCGTGACCTGACTACCGGCGCGAAGGCCAGCGTAGAGCTGAGCCGCAAAGGTGCGCACGCAACTCTTAAATACTCCATCACGCGATGAAAAGGATACTCATACCGGTACTTTTGCTCTTCGCACTCGCGTCCTGCGACGGGCGCAGGGAGAGGGAGGCTGAGCCTGTAAGCGGCGAAGTGGAGTTCCTCATCATGAGCGGACAGTGGACCTACATCTCTCTGGGCGAAGGCAAGGTGCTTGGCAATGCGCCGGTCGGGGATGAAGATGCTGATGCGCTATGGGCAGCAAGGGATGACTGGGATATCGCAGTCTGCGACAGTCTGATACGCACCAACGGCGGCACCTCCGGCTACGGCGGCTGGACCGTCACCGACCCCACCACCGGAACCTCCCTCCCCGACTGCTACCAGGATATCTGGTAGCTTCCCAGCCCAGCGCGTCGAAACGCCCTCGCACCTATAGTCATTCCGGGCCCCACCCGGATTCTCATTATACAACAAAACCGACAGGCGAGAACCTGTCGGTTTGTGTGGTGCTGGCGGGAGTTGAACCAGCGACACATGGATTTTCAGTCCATTGCTCTACCACCTGAGCTACAGCACCGTTTGGGAATGCAAAGATAGACAAAATTGTCGAAGTCGCAAATATTTTTTATTTCCATAATTAGTTATAATTTCGTCTCTGCATCGGCCGCCTGGGCAATACCTCCGATGCCGCAATCTAATTGTCTGAAGGTCACTACATACAGGTACTCCTGCCCCTCCGTCTGGAGTGGAATCCGTGGTATTATACTGCAAGCCCCGTCCCGGTGGGTGAGAGGGTGCGGGTGCGCTTCGGACGCGCCATCTACACCGGAGTAGTAATCGCTGTCTCGGATGCTCCTGTCGGAGTAGATGCTTCGAAAGTGAAATCCACCGAATCTGCCGGGTCCGGACTGGAGCCGATACTGCCTTCCGAACTTGAGTTCTGGCGTTTCATCGCTGATTATTATCTGTGCTCTCCGGGAGAGGTGTATAAATATGTATATCCAGCGGCTCGCGCTGAGGTGGAGCTCAAGAAGTCAAGACGACTTAAGGCCCCCCTGGATAAGGCTGCCGGGGCAGTTGTGACCTTCGATGCAGGGAAGCCCCTGCTGCTGCCGGAGACCGGAAGCGCCGTGGAGCTGCGACATCGCACCGAGGAGGTCCTGGCTTCCGGGCGCGATGTCCTGGTGCTGTCGCCTGGCGCCGCAAAGGAGAGCTATGCAGAGGTGCGCGACCGCGCTGCCCTTGCGCGTTCGTCTGAGCCGTCCGTCATCGAGGGAGGGCGCTTTGATGTCTTCCTGCCGTTTACCAAGCTTGGACTCATAATCATTCATAATGAGGAGGATACCCGCTACAAGCAGGCGTCAATTTCACCCCGCTACAACGCACGCGATGCCGCCCTTCAGCTCGCCCGCATTCACGGAGCCGCAGTCATCCTCACCAGCGATTCTCCATCTCTGGAAACCATCCTTAACGTCCGCACCGGGAAATATAGTGGCGCGGTGAGCAAAACCTCGGGTTTTTGCTCACCAGACAAGGAAAAAGGTCGTCCCGTGAGCAAAAAGGGGTCGATTTGCACCCCGCACCGAACGACAATTATTGATACTTCCGCCGAGCTTCGCAAAAACGGGATGATAGGGAGCTTCTCCCGCAAGCTCCACGCTATGATGTCAGATGCATTCTCGCAGAAGGGCCGAGTGCTCCTGCTGCTTCCGTGGAAGGATACGGACGATATTGAGATTGAGGCTCGCCGCCATTTCCCGGAGGCCCGTACCAAACTGGTCGTTAAGCCATTGGGCTCAAAAATAGATTATGGCAAATTCGCGCTTGTGGCCCTACTGAGGGCCGAATACCTCACCGGCAAGAGCGATTTCCGCGCTGACGAACGCTTCATAAGGCTCCTCGGCAGTCTCAGTCGCGAGTGTACTAATCTTGTTATCCAGACCGCATCTTCAGAGCACCCGGCGTTTACCCGCAGCCTTGAGGATCTGCTAGAAGAGCGCCGCACCCTCGGACTGCCGCCATTCACCCGTCTGGTCGAGCTACGTCGCCCCGGAGAAGCCCAACCCTTGCGGCAATGGTTCCTCCGCAAGGACTCCCACCTGCAGAGCGAAAAGAAAAAGATATCCGCCTCGGTGCCCCCTGGCTGCTATCTCGATGTCGATCCCGTTTAGCTGTTTTTCGCAAACCCCTGACTATCAGTAAATTTCCAAAAACGCATAGGGTATTTTCCCTATGCGTTTTCTGGAATTAATTGAACTCTAACTCTTTACAGAAAACGGGGAAATGGCAAGGAGTGCGTGGGCGTTGGGTTGGGATTGAATTGAATGGAGATTCCGGGTCAAGCCCGGAATGACTATAGGACACCGAGGTCGTGCCCGACCTTGATGAAGGCGGCGATGCAGCGGTCAAGCTGCTCGCGTGTATGGGCGGCAGATATCTGCACGCGGATACGCGCCTGTCCCTTAGGGACGACGGGATAGTAGAATCCAGTGACGAATATACCCTCCTTCGCCATTGCCGTGGCGAACTTCTGGCTCAGCGGAGCATCATATAGCATCACGGCGCAGATAGCGCTCTGCGTAGGCTTGATATCGAAGCCTGCAGCTATCATCTTCTCGCGGAAATAGAGCACGTTCTCCTGCTGACGGTCGTGCAGCTCGTTAGACTCAGAGAGCATCTTGAAGGTCTCCACACCTGCAGCGCAAATCATCGGAGGCAGGGAGTTGGAGAACAGGTACGGACGGCTCCTCTGACGGAGCATGTCGATAATCTCCTGACGGCCGGCGGTAAAACCGCCTACGGCGCCGCCAAAGCTCTTGCCGAGGGTGCCGGTGTGAATGTCAATGCGGCCGTACAGTCCGTAGAGCTCAGCCACGCCGCGACCGGTGGCTCCGACCACTCCGGCAGAGTGGCTCTCGTCCACCATCACGAGGGCATCGTACTTCTCCGCGAGCTCGCAGATCTTGTCCATCGGAGCGACATTGCCGTCCATGGAGAATACTCCGTCGGTGACGATAACGCGAAACCTCTGCGCCTGGGCACGCTTGAGGCAATCCTCCAGCTCTGCCATGTCGGCGTTGGCATAGCGGTAGCGCACTGCCTTGCAGAGACGCACGCCGTCAATTATCGAGGCATGGTTGAGAGCATCGGATATGATGGCATCCTCTTCTGTCAGCAGGGGCTCAAACACACCCCCGTTGGCATCGAAGCAGGAAGCATAGAGTATGGCGTCATCCACATGGAAGAATTCCGCAACGGCCTTCTCCAGCTCGCGGTGCAGGTCCTGCTGTCCGCAGATGAAGCGCACGGAAGACATGCCGTAACCGCGCTCGTCCAGAGCCTTCTTGGCTGCTGCTATGAGCCTGGGGTTGTCGGAAAGGCCCAGATAGTTGTTGGCGCAGAAGTTGAGCGCCTTTGAGCCGTCTGCGAGAGTTATCTCCGCACCCTGGGCGGAGCAGATCATCCTTTCCCTCTTGTAGAGCCCGGCCTCGTCGATAGCCTTGAGCTCGGAGCTGAGGTGCTCCCTGAACTTACCGTACATCGAATTTCTTTCTAAGATTAACAATCATGTCATGGACCATCTCTTCCAAGGTGAATCTCGGATGCCAGCCCCACTCCTTGCGGGCGCAGCTGTCGTCCATGCTGTCAGGCCAGCTGTCGGCAATATGCTGACGTACAGGATCAACAGCGTAGCGCACCTTCAGGTCGGGAATCTCCTTGCGTATGGCGGCGAACAGCTGCTCGGGCTCGAAACTCATGGAGGCGACGTTGAAGGAATTGCGGTGCTTGAAATAATTGGGCTTGGCCCTCATAATATCCACGGCGGCCTGCAGGGCATCGGGCATGTACATCATGTCCATGTATGTACCCGCAGCTATGGGGCAGACATACTCCTCACCCTTGACCGCTGCGTAGAACACCTCAACCGCATAGTCAGTAGTTCCGCCTCCGGGAGGGGTCGTATAGGATATGAGCCCCGGGAAACGCACCGAACGCGTATCCACACCGTATTTGGTGAAATAATAGTCCGACAGCAGCTCGGTTGCCACCTTGGTCACACCGTACATGGATGTAGGCCTCTGGACTGTGTCCTGAGGGGTATTCTGCTTGGGTGTATTGGGACCGAAAGAGCCTATGGACGAAGGCGTAAACACCGCACAGTGCTTCTGACGGGCAATCTCCAGGATATTGATAAGGCCGTTCATCTGTATGTCCCAGGCCTTGAGTGGAAGCCTCTCAGCGGTAGCGGACAGCAGAGCTGCAAGATTGTAGATGGTATCTATGTCGTACTTGTCCACAATCTCCTCGATCTGCGCCGCATCACAGACATTGGCTACTTCGAAGGGGCCGCTGTCACGCAGCTTGCCAGTCGGTTCGGAGCCGGGGATGAATCCCGCAACGGTCACTCCGCCCGGGAGATCCCTGCGGAGCTTGAGTGTGAGTTCGGAGCCTATCTGGCCGGTCGAACCTATGACGAGTATGTTCTTCAAAACTACTGTTTTCTGGTGAGGACCGCGTCCACCATACCGTAGGCTACGGCTTCCTCGGCATTCATCCAATAATCACGGTCTGCATCTGCGAGGACCTTGTCGAAACTCTGGCCGCTGTGTGCAGCTATGATGCGGTAGAGCTCGTCGCGGGTCTTCTCGACCTCGCGGGCGGCTATCATCACATCGGATGCCTGGCCCTGTACGCCTGTGAGCGGCTGATGTATCATCACCTTGGCGTGAGGCAGGCAGCTGCGCATACCCTTCTCGCCGGCGCACAGCAGCACGGCGCCCATGGAGGCGGCCATGCCGGTGCAGATAGTAGCGACCTTGGGAGCAATCAGCTGCATGGTATCGTATATACCCAGACCTGCGCTGACGCTGCCGCCGGGGCTGTTGATGTAGATCTGTATCCCGGCCTTGGGGTCGGTGGACTCAAGAAACAGCAGCTGGGCCTGTATTACATTGGCGACGGTGTCGTCGATGGGAGCTCCGAGGAAGATTATCCTGTCCATCATCAGACGGCTGAAAACATCCATCTGAGCGACGTTCAGGGGCCTTTCCTCGATAATCGTAGGGTTGATGTAGCCGACGGTCCTGCCGTAGGCCTCCAGGGCGGTGGAGCTGAGCCCCATGCCACGCACTGCATATTTCTCGAATTCAGTCACTGTCCGGCGGGATTAAAGTTCGCGGAATTTCTCGGAAGTAATCTTCTTGGACTTGAGGGTAATCTCGCTGCGGATCTTGTCCATCACCTTGCGGTCTTCGACCTGCTCGATGAGCCTCTCGACCTGACGGCGGTCGGTAAGGACATTCTGAACGGATTCCTTGAGTATCTCGGCGGGGACATTGCCCATGCCGTACATTGCATACTGGTATGCCACATAGGCCTCGGCGGCTTCCTGGACATCCTTGTCCTCAACCTTGAAGCCCCACTCCTTCATGAGAGTGCCGCGGACCATCTGCCAGCGGAAATCCTCTATGAAGCCGGGGAATTCCTTCTCCACGTCCTCAGCAGACACCTTACCCTCGTTGGCCTGCAGAAGCCACCTCTTGAGGAAGTCCTCGGGGAGCTCGACGGCAGCCTTCTTCACGAAGTAGTCGCGTATGTCCTTGCTGAGGCGCCACTCCGACTCCTGAGCATACTCGCTTGCGAGGCGTCCGGTGACCTCAGTCTCGATGTCCTCGGCGCTCTTCTCCTCCTTGCGGCCTTCGTAGAACTTCTTGAGGTTCTCGACCATTGCGGCCTTGTCCTTGGCGGAAGCGGAGATCTCGTACTTTACGACGGTGTCAGCCTTCTCCACAGCGACCTTCACCTCGGGCTGGAGGGCTATGTCAAATACGAACTTGAAGTCCTGACCGCTCTCCCAGGTATTCTCGGGCTGATTCTCCGAAGCGATGGGCTCGCCCAGAACCTTGAGCGAATTGGACTTGATATAATTGTCAAGGCCCTCGCTCACCACATGATTGACGGTGTCGGCAAGTATCTGATCGCCGTAGACCCTGCGTACGAGGGATTCGGGGACCATGCCTTTGCGGAAGCCCTTGAACTCCGCGTTCCTGCGGCGCTCGGCAACCTTCTTCTTCTCAATGGGTGCGTAATCCGCAGCCTCAATCTCCATTGTCAGCTCTATTGTAAGAGAGCCGGTCTTCTTGTCTGTAATCTTCATATCTTTATTTGGTTGTTTTTTTGCGTTTGGGATAGGTCACCCTCTCGTGGTAGATGCGGGCCAGATAGGTCTTGAGTTCGTCCTTGACCAGTATGAGATCCCTTATCGTAATGGCCGACTCATCCAGCTGGCCGTCCCTGAGCTTGGCGGAGACCATGTTCTCTACGAAACGGTCGTAAGCCTCGGGGGAATTGTCGGTAAGTGTCCTGGAAGCGGCTTCAATCGAATCGCAGAGCATCAGGATAACCTGCTCGCGGGTCTGCGGCTTGCGGCCGTTGTAGTGGAACTCAGCCTCGAGCGCAGGGTCGCCTCCCTCATTGAGGAACTTGGTGTAGAAGTATGCGGCGGCCGAGGTGCCGTGGTGGGTGAGGATGAAATCGCTGACGAGCGGCGGCAGCTTGTGCCTGTGCGCGAGCTCCATGCCGTCGTCCACATGTCTTATTATGTCATGCGCGCTCTGCAGGGGCGTAAGCTCCGAATGATATGTGCCGGCTTCACCGCCGAGCAGAGACTCGTTCTCCACGAAGCACTGGGGATTGTTCATCTTGCCGATGTCGTGGTACAGGGCTCCGGCACGCACGAGAAGCTCGTTTGCGCCTATTGCACGTGCGGCAGCATCTGCCATGTTCATCACCTGCAGCGAATGCTGGAAGGTACCGGGGGCCTTCTGCTCCAGCTCGCGGAGCAGGCTTGAAGAAGTATCGCTGAGCTCGTTAAGCCTGGAGTTGGAGATCAGGTTGAAAATCCTCTCGAAGAGGTAAATGAGAGGATAACCGGCAACTGCCAGCAGCGAAGAGAGCAGCAGCAGTATAAGGTCGCGGAAAGGTCCCGCCTCGGTATAGTCGATAAGACGGAAGCCGCAGTATATTATTGCAAGTGCAAGGAAAGTGAAGAGAGCCGTCAGGAACTGCTTCCATCCCCTGTTGAAATAAGCGAACGAGTATACCGCCACCAGGCCCGCCATCAGGAACATCACGAATAGCATGACTCCTCTGTCGGAAAATACCAGCAGCGGCAGCAGCGAGGCCGTATAAACCGAGAAAATCAGTCTGTTCTTGAAGAAAGCCTGCAGGAACAGGGCGCTCAGCGTAAATGGCCACAGCATGACCATATCCCCATCCGTACGGCACAGCAGGATAGCCGCACCGGCGGTGAACAGATAGACAGTCATCACATACAGGAAGCGCCCGTCACGGAACACTCCCCTGGTCGTGAAGAAGAGGGCGAAGAACAGAGCCATCACGAGCGTGAGGGCTATCAGTATGTTGCCCAGCCACTGCAGGGCCTTGGGGCCCTCGTAGCCGACGGTTGCCTCGTACTCCTTCTTGTAGGAATCGAGCATCTGGGATATCTCAGCCGTCACGATCTCGCCGCGGGAGACTATCAGCTGCCCCTCCTTGACATAACCGAGGGTGGGAGAAATGGTATTGTCTCCGGAATTGCGGACGAGCTCGGTGGTCTGAGCGTCATAGACGAGATTGGTCTCGATGATGTCATAGACGCCGGCAGCCTTGAGCAGCGAATCCGCGTCAACGCCTGCGTCCAGCGATGCAACCTCCGTGCGAAGGGCGGACTTCGCTTCGGACAGGCCCATGACTTCGGACGCCGGATACTTCACCGCACGCTTGTCCTTCTGGACGTAGATGACTTCGGCACCTTCTCCCTTCACACCCTCGTCAGACACGATAAAGCGGGCGCAGATACCTTCAAGAGAGGATGCTACGCCGGCGCTTAAATAGGAGTGCTCACCCAGGTCGATGGAGCGCGCAGCCTGCAGCTCGCGGGCCACCGTCTCCGTGGAATATCTGTAGTAAGGGACAGTCTTCTGGGACTGTGCGAGGCTCTCCTCCATCATCTGCTCAGGAGTCTTGAGCAAGGGGAAGTCGAACTGCGCGACCAGGGTCTCATATTTCCAGGGCGCGCCTTTGCGATACTCGTAATCGAACTTGGCGGTCCTCGGCATGATAAGCACGAGGACAGCCATCACGGCCACGAAGGGCAGTATGATACGCAGATTACGCATCTATGTTGGCGTAGTGAGCGTTCTCTTCAATGAACTGCCTGCGAGGCGGGACATCGTCACCCATGAGCATGGAGAAGGTCCTCTCAGCCTCAGCGGCATTGTCAATGGTGATCTGGCGCAGGCGCCTTCTGGAAGGATCCATGGTGGTCTCCCAGAGCTGGTGCTCGCTCATCTCACCGAGACCCTTGTAGCGCTGCACGGTGTAACCCTTGTCACCTCCGCCGAAGCGCTTTGCGGCCTCCTCTCTCTGCTCGTCAGTCCAGCAATAGACTTCCTCCTTGCCCTTCTTCACCAGATAGAGCGGCGGGGTTGCCAGATAGACATAGCCGTTCTTGATGAGGTCGAACATATAGCGGAAGAAGAAGGTCAGGATAAGGCAGGCGATATGGCTGCCGTCCACATCAGCATCGGTCATGATGATAACCTTGTGATAGCGGAGCTTGCTGAGGTCCATGTGCTTCTCGCCGCTTTCGTCCTCCTGCGCCACCGTGACGCCGAGGGCGGTGTAGATGTTCTGTATCTCCTGGCTGTCGAATGCGCGGTCGACCGCGGCCTTCTCGACATTGAGTATCTTACCCCTCAGGGGAAGTATAGCCTGGTACTCGCGGTTGCGGCCCTGCTTGGCGGTCCCGCCTGCGGAGTCTCCCTCGACGAGGAAGAGCTCGCACTTCTCGGGATCGTTGTTGGAGCAGTCGGCCAGTTTGCCGGGCATGCCGCCGCCGGACATATAGGTCTTGCGCTGAACCATCTCGCGGGCCTTGCGGGCTGCGTTGCGGGCGGTTGCGGCGAGCACTATCTTGTCAATTATGAGCTTGGCGAGCTTGGGATGCTCCTCAAGGTAGATATCCATGGCGCCGGCAGTAGCCTGGGACACCGCGGAAGTCACCTCGGGATTGCCGAGCTTGGTCTTGGTCTGGCCCTCGAACTGAGGCTCAGCCACCTTGACGGAGATGACGGCAGTGAGGCCCTCGCGGAAGTCCTCGGGAGCGAGGTCGCCCTTGTACTTCTCCAGAAGCTTGTTCTTCTCTGCATACTGCTTGAGCGAACGGCTGAGGCCCATCTTGAAGCCCTGGAGGTGCGTACCGCCCTCTATCGTGTGGATGTTGTTGACGTAGGAGTATATCTTCTCCTGATAGCCGTTGTTGTACTGCAGGGCTATGTCGATGGGGATGACCTTATCGGTGGTGACGCTGATGGTCTCCGGGATGAGGGTCTCCGCACCGGCGTCGAGGTACTCGATGAACTCGGCAAGGCCCTTCTCCGAATAGAAGTGCTCGGAGCGGTGGCTGCCGTCCTCAAGGGTCTCACGCAGATCGGTAAGAGTGATGTGTATGCCCTTGTTGAGGAAGGCAAGCTCACGCAGACGCCCTGCGAGAGTGTCGTACTTGTACACTATCGACAGATTGAAGATGGTCGCATCCGGATGGAAAGTGATAATCGTCCCGTGGTCGTCGCAGGTACCGATTACTTCGACCTGCGAAGTGGGCACACCCTTGCTGTAGGTCTGACGGAATATCTTGCCCTCGCGATGGACTTCTGCAATCAGCAGGTCACTCAGTGCGTTGACGCAGCTGACGCCTACGCCGTGCAGACCGCCGGACACCTTGTAGCTGTCCTTGCTGAACTTACCTCCGGCGTGGAGGACGGTGAGCACGACCTCAAGGGCGCTGCGGTGCTCCTTGGGATGCATGCCGGTAGGGATACCGCGGCCGTTGTCGGACACCCTTATGGAGTTGTCCTCGAGTATCTGCACGTCAATGGTGTCGCAGAATCCGGCCATTGCCTCGTCGATACTGTTGTCGACAACCTCATACACGAGGTGATGAAGTCCCCTCTCGGAGACGTCGCCGATGTACATCGAGGGCCTCTTGCGGACTGCTTCGAGTCCTTCGAGCACCTGGATACTGCCTGCGGAATACTGCTGTTCCGCCTTCTTCATCTCAACATTTTCTGCCATCGTATTGTTGTATTCTTAAATCTTGCGAATTTACTAAAAAATCTACAAATAGAGGCTGGCTCCGACCCTTATATTCACCCCTCTTTCGACAAATCCGGGTAGCCTCTGAATCGCCATGTCCAGCAGGTTGGAACCCTCTATCCAGAACCCCCACATACGGGGCATGCGGTATTCCAGACTGAGTCCCAGATCACCGTATGCGGGGAGGCGGTAGCCTGCCATGCGGCGCTCCGTCATACCGCTGAAGCTGGCCTCGGCAAATATGCGCCTGTACCAGTTGTAGCGCACCTGCAGGCCGCCTTCTACGAGAGGGATATCAAAGACTCCTGCATTGGAGCCTATACCGCTCTTGCGAAGGGCCAGCGTCCCAATTACGTCCACCCGCTCGCTTGTCCAGGCGGCGGACATATCGGCATAAGCGTAATTGTATGAGACATACCGGATGCATGCGGCAGGACGAGTCCCCGACATGGCTATGCTCAGCATGGGCGAAGAGCTCAGCCCGGCGTAGCCTCCCTTGACCCCGTATTGGAAGAAGTGTCCTATGCGTCCCTCTGCGAGGAGATAAGCATTGAACCTCTCGTGCTCAACGGCGCTGATATCCGAAGTAAACGAGGCGTTGAAGCGGCTCCATTTGTCCTTGAAGGAATAGAAGTCGTGCATCCTGGCTCCGCCCTTCACGCCGGCCTCGATGTCCAGCACACCGTCAGCGAAACTGCCGCGCACAGATGCCATGGGGTTGAAATGCAGGCTGCCGGCCCAGGACACGGTAGCTCCGATATTGAGCCTCACCGGGCCGCGCGACAGGGAGAATGCGGGCGTAGCTGACAGCAGGGTAGCTCCGCTGTTGTATATCTGGTAATAGTCGTCGTGCCTGGCTTCGAAGCCAATGGTAAACAACTCAAAACCTCTGATAATGGGGCCTACGGTACCCTGCAGGTCATACGAGCAGTGGAACATCGACACGGGGTCATATACCGTGACCGCATAATCGTTGAGTGCGCGGACCGACAGTGCCACGTCGTAGTAGAACACGTCACCCGGATTGGCATTCGAGCGGATGCGGCCGCGTACCGCGAGGGAGTTCATGTAGTCGGCCAGCGTCGGCTCATAGGTGTAGATGCCGCGGTAACCGGCATCGACGGTAGCCATAAAGGCCTTCTTGCGCCAGGCGAGATTGACCCCAAAATCCTCCGAGAGGTCGGAGCCGAACCATTGCGAGCGCATCAGTTTAAGGTCGCTTCCAACGCCCCAGTAATTTCCCAGATAGCCGTGCAAGTCCTGATACAGGGAGAGGCTGAAATCTCCCTTCGGGGCAGGCGAATACACTGCCTGCAGCAAAGGATTGAGGCTGTAGCCAAGACCAGCCTTGGCGTAGAGCGTGTGAGCGTCGGCGCGGACCGCCTCGGGGACTATCTTTACGGTATATGGAGAGAATTCGTACGCCCCCTTATAGGGAGAGTCGAACACCGAATAGTCGAAACTGTAGTTGAAATGGTACGCCGTATCGGGTACGTACATCTGCATGCCCTGCTTGGCAAGCCTTCCGAGGGTGGCCTCGTAGTCACCGGTCACGCTGACCTCGGCATCTATACCCTGTGCATATGCCGCCAGGCCCAGAAGGGCCGACAGAGCTATGGTGATTATCTTCCTGATCATAGTTTCTCCAGTCTTTGTTTTACGGTCTCGACGATATCGTCACCCTCCTGAGGCTCATATCCGTCGAGTATGCTCTGGAACGTGACCTTCGCCTGCTCCGTCTTGCCCTCTTCGACGAAGCTGTCGCCGAGGACTATGAACGCCCTTGCAAGCCAGTACATCTGGTCGCCCGCCTTCTGGGAGAAGTCAAACACTGCATCCTCGACCGCCTGGAAATCAGCCCGGTCGAACATGTCGCGTATGAGCATGTAGCAGGCCTCCGCGCCCTCGGGCGTGGACGGCTCTCCCTTAAGTGAAGCGAATATCAGCATGGCCTCGGTACGGCGGCTCGTGGCAAACAGGGACTTGGCCTTGATGTAGCGGGCCTGCCGGCTGTCTATCCTGCCGGAAGCCTCGATGGCCTTGTCATATTCGTGGCCTGCATAGGCCGAGAGCATCATGCCAAGGTCTGCCTTCTGCACATTGATGTCAAATCGGGTGCTGTCCCTGAGGGTCGAATACGCCCGATACGCTTCCCCGAAATGCTCGAGGTCCATGGACAGGGACGCAAAGGACAGGAGCGAAGGCTCATAATAGCTTCCACCGGATGCGGAGGCTATGGACTTTGAATATGCTTCGCAGGCCTGCTCCTTGTCACCTGCATCCTTGAGGGCCTCCGCAACGAAGAACCACGCGTCGCCGGCATGCACGCCCTCGGGATACATCCCCAGGTATTTTTGGGCTGAGGCGAGGCCCTCTTCCAGACTGCCTGCAGCATAGAGCTGCTCGGCGGCCGCGAAGTACATATCCTCCTTCTCGCGTTCGCTGCGCTGCACCGCAAGGCGGTTCTCCTCCATATAGGCTAGATACTTCTGGGGCTGACCCATCTTCTGGTATATGGACTGGACAGCACTCAGCGCGTCCTCGGCATATTCGGTCCCGCGCATCGAAGAGACGACTTCCTTGTAAGCATCGAGGGCCTCGTCGTAGCGCTTGTCGTTGCGGTACACCATACCCAGACCTATCAGGGCCCTGGCGCGGAACACGGGATCGGAAGCCCCATCCTTGAGACGGGTAAACGCCTTGATGGCATGCGAACTCTTGTTGATGTCCATGTATGCGCGGCCGAGCTCGTAGAGAGTCTCCTGATACATTGCGGCCGTGGGACTCGCCGTCTCCACCCTGGAGAGTATCGCAGCTTTGGCGTACTTGTCTCCGCCAAGCCCCGCGGACACGCCCTGCCTGTACCAGGGGTACATGTCGTCAGGGTTGTTGTATTCGGCTATGAGTTTCTCGTACGAAGAGACGGCCTCCTTGTAGAGCTTGCGGGCGAAATCACAGTCGGCGCGGCGTCTCAGGGCATCCTGACGGAAAGTCTTGTCGCCCGAGCCGAGGTAAATGTCAAGCCAGCGCGCGGCAGCGTCCTGCTTGTCCTGGGACATCTGGCAATAGGCCACATTGTAGGCAAGCGAACGGCCCTCCGGACGGCTGTCAAGCGCATCCGAATTATAGAGCTCAGTGAAGAATTTCTCCGCTTCCTTATAGTTGCCGGTACGGTAGAGGCATTCGGCGAGCCAGTAGCGTGACAGCTGGTTGAAACGGTCACCCTTCGGCAGATAGAACGAAACCGCCCTGAGGCACGGTATTGCATCGGTATATGCTCCGTTTGCAACGAGCTGTGTGGCGCGAAGGTAATTGGCCTTGACGTAGTTGCTCTTCATGCTCTCGTCCAGCTCGTCCATCTCGTCATAGGCAGCGACTGCCGCCGCATAGTCGCGGCGTATAAGGGAGCTGAGGGCCATGTAGCCGTAGATCTGCTCTCCCCTTCTGGTGGTCGAGTATTTTGCTATGTAACTCTCGAACCCTGAGGCATCCTCATTGAGGTCGAAGGCCATCTTGGCGAAGTTGAACCATGCGTCCTCCTGGATCTCAGGATCGTACGACACGGCGGCGGCCGCCTTGAAGGATTCGAGCGAAGCCACCCTGTTGCGCAGCTCCAGATAGGACTTGCCCAGATGGTAATTGGCTATCTGTCCGAGGGAGTCCGTGCGGTTGTCCATCCGGCTGTAGTGTGCGATGGCACCCTCATAGTCCTCAACTCCGTACAGCACTGTACCTGCGTAGAAATAATCGGAGCGGGACATATAGTCGGTATGTGAGAGCTCGAAGAACTCGTGGGCCTTGTCGCGGTCGTCCTTGACCAGATAGGATTCGGATATGATGCGGGCAAGGTGGCTGCGCCGGTCCTCCGGGACCTTGCCGTAGAGCTCCTCGCCATGCTCGGTCACATAGTCGTAGTCTCCCAGCATGAAGCGGCATTCGAGCAGATAGCCCTCAGAGAGCACAGTGAAGCGGGGATCCTTGGCAGCGGATTCGAGCCAGGGGATGGCCTTGCGGAACTCCTTGTCCTTGTAGTCCATGAATCCCATGGAGTAGCGAGCCGGCGAATGATAGCGCGAGTAAGGCATGGTCTCCAGCTCGGCAAAGCGCTCCCTTGCGGCAGCGAAATCTTCATTTGCGAAGGCGCAGTAGCCAAGCCTGAACACATAGGGAGCGACCTGGTCGGAGTGCAGGCCGGCGCGCGAAAGACGCTCAAGCCTCGTCGCGGCAGCCCGGTAGTTGCGGGCGTCAAAGAGGCGCGAACCCCACTCGTAATCAATCTGGTCGGAGAGGGCTGTGCGCACATAGCGCGCATCATACGCATCCGCGAGCGCGCCTGCACCGGAGCGGTCAAGCTTGATAAGGCACAGCAGCTCGTATCCGTCAGTGAGCGGAGAGTCGTCCAGAGATTCAAATATGGCGAGGGCCCTTTCATACATCCCGTCCCCGTACAACTTCACTGCCTGCTCATAGGGGCCGGGGGATGCAAGTGCAAGGGATAAAAGGACCGTTAACGCTTTCAAAGCCATAAAAGTGTCATTTATATAATCTTACAAAAATACTCATTTTTAGTCATTTTTCCGCTATATTTGTATGTCAGAAAGCATTTTTTTATGAGCTCTTCCGTCATATCCTTCAGCGACGCCCGCATCATGGGCGGAGACAATGCTGTGATCCATGGATTCAACATGTCAGTAGCCCCCGGCGAACTGGTCTATATCATTGGCCGGGTGGGCACGGGCAAGACTTCCATAATCCGTACCATAATGGCCGAAAACCCTCTCGGAGGCGGTGAGGGCGAGGTATGCGGGTATGACCTGAATGCTATACGCCCTTCGGAAATACCCTTCCTTCGCCGCAGGCTCGGAGTGGTATTCCAGGACTTCCAGCTTCTTATGGACCGCAGCGTGGAGAAGAACCTCGAGTTCGTGCTTCGCGCCACCGGATGGAAGTCCGGCATTGAGGCAAGGATAAGTGAGGTACTGGAGGCTGTAGGCATGCAGACCAAGGCTCACAAGATGCCCTATCAGCTCTCAGGCGGCGAGCAGCAGAGAGTAGCCATCGCACGCGCCATACTCAACGACCCGGAGCTCATACTCGCCGACGAACCCACTGGCAATCTCGATACGGAGACGGCCGAGGGCATCCTGCAGCTGCTCAGCCGTATTGGACGCGAGAAGGGCACCGCAATCGTCATGGTGACCCACAACATAGGCATCTGCGAGCGTTATCCCGGCCGCATTTTCGTATGCGCCGACGAGTCCTGCACTGAGCGTGTCCAGGATTCGCAGGAGCCTATCGAACTTCTGATTTAAAGGATTTGCACCACTGAGCGAGGCCGCACTCCGCGCAACGGGGATTGCGGGCGGTACAGACGTACCTGCCGTGGAGCAGGAGCCAGTGATGGCAGACGGGTCTTATATCCGCCGGGACATGGGACTCCAGATCGTCGCTGACGCCCTCCGGAGTCCTGGCCTTGGAGAGGCCGAGGCGGTGGGAGACCCTGAAAATATGCGTATCCACAGCTATCACCGGCCTGTTATAGACTATAGCCGAAACTACACTGGCAGTCTTGCGGCCCACTCCGGGCAGAGCCATGAGAGCGTCCATATCATCCGGGACTTCTCCCCCGTGACGCTCCATAAGGAGCTTTGAAGCCTCAATCAGATGGGTTGCCTTGCTCCGGGGATAAGAGACGGATTTCACCAGGTCGAAGACTTCGTCGAAATCAGCCCCGGACAGGGCGGCGGCATCGGGGAAGCGGGCGAACAGGGCCGGAGTCACCATATTCACCCGCTTGTCCGTACACTGGGCCGAGAGTATCACCGCCACCAAAAGCTGGAAAGCGGACCCGAAATCGAGTTCGCTTTCCGCTACGGGTACATTGGCCTCGAACCAGCCCAGTACCGCTTCGTATCTCTGCTTAAGAGACAAACTGCTCCTTGAGTTTAGCAATCTTGGTGTCTGCGTCGTCGCCCTTGGCGCCGAAGTAGAACTTGATCTTGGGCTCGGTCCCCGAAGGCCTGACGGACACTATGTCGCCGGCCTCGTCGAGGAACTGCAGCACATTAGATGAGGGCTGTCCGGTCTTCTCGGGCTCGAGATAGTCGATGACCTTCGTGACCTTTGAGCCGCAGAGCTCTGAGGGAGGATTGGCGCGCATGTCCTTCATAATCTGCTGTATCTCACGGGCACCGCTCACGCCCTTGCGCACGAGGCTCACAAGGCCCTCCTTGCGATAGCCGAACTCCTTGTATATCTTCTCCATCAGGCCGTACATCGTGAGGCCCTGGTCAGCAGCCCATGCTGCGCATTCCGCAATCATCATGCAGGTAGCCTGCGAATCCTTGTCACGCACGAACTGCCCCACATTGAATCCGTAACTCTCCTCGCCTCCGCAGATGAACTCTCCACCCTCGGCCTCCTTCTCCTTAATGACCTTGGCGATGAACTTGAATCCGGTGAGCACATTGTAGACAGGCACGCCGAAGCCCTTGCAGATGTCAGTGAGGAGCTCTGAAGTGACTATGGTCTTGACCACATACTTGGTGCCGTCCAGGCGGCCGAGCTCTTTCCAGCGGGTGAGGGTGTAATAGGTAAGCATGGCGGCAGTCTGGTTGCCGTTCATCAGGACCATCTTGCCCTCGGGATCACGCACGGCGATTCCGACGCGGTCTGCATCAGGGTCGGAAGCCATCACAAGGTCTGCTCCGGTCTCGTCGGCCTTGTCCATCGCCATCTTAAGCGCTGAGCTTTCCTCAGGATTGGGAGACACGACGGTCGGGAAATTGCCGTCGCTGACATCCTGCTCGGGGACATGGATAATGTTCTTGAATCCGCACCTGCGGAGTATCTCGGGTATGAGGCGCACGCCGCATCCGTGCAGGGGCGTATAGACTATCCCCAGGTCGCTGTGGCGCTCGCAGGCCTCGGGGCTGAGACGCAGGGTCATCAGGTCGGCGAGGTATTTCTCGTCAATCTCGGCGCCAATTACCGTAATCTTGCCTGCAGGGCCGTCAGCCTTGAACTTAACCATCGAAGGGTCGGTTATCTTGGCGACTTCCTCCACTATCTCCTTGTCCACGGGAGCCACGACCTGGCCGCCGTCGGTCCAGGAGACCTTGTAGCCGTTGTATTCCTTGGGGTTATGGGAGGCTGTTATCATGATGCCGGCGACGGCCCCGGTAGCCCTGATGGAATAGCTCATCTCGGGAGTGGGACGTATGCCGTCGAAAATGCATACCGCTATGCCGTTGGCACTGAGCACATCGGCTGCGATATGGGCGAACTCTTCGCTGTGATTGCGGCTGTCGTAAGAGATGCAGACTTTCAGGGCCGGAACCATTGCCTTGTGAGCAAGGATGTAGTTGGCAAGTCCCTGGGTCGCCATGCCCACAGTGTAGCGGTTCATCCTGTTGGTACCGACACCCATGATGCCGCGGAGGCCTCCGGTGCCGAATTCAAGGTTACGGTAGAATGCGTCCTCGAGCGTTGCGGGATCCTCCGCGATGAGGCGCTTCACTTCTGCGCGGGTCTCGGCATCAAATTCCTCCGAGAGCCACTTCTGAGCCCTGATTTCGTAGTCTTTCATGCTGGTTATAGTTTTAATAATTGTCCGTTATGTGTTGAAATCCAAATATAGTAAATAAATTTGAACGATGAAACAATCATTCGCCGACATACTGGGGTCCCTCGACCGTGATCGCGGCCGCCGCCTCGCCGCGAAGCTGCCGTCGTGGGCCGGGGTTACGGGGCTGCGAATACCGCGCGACCTCGCGCTCCAGCAGTGCAGCGGCGAGGCTGCGGCCCGCCATAAGGCGGACCTGGCTGCGGATTGGCTTAGTCAGACTGGCGAGGCTTCTGACGGAGGTTACACCGTAGCAGATATTACCGGGGGTCTCGGGGTCGACAGCTGGGCCTTCTCCGGAATTGTATCGCGAGTCCTGTACAACGAGCGAGATGCCGAGCTATGCGAAGCCGCGGGAGAGAATTTCCGCCTTCTGGGCGTCAGCAATATCGAGTGCTCCTGCAATGAAGCAGAGGCCTTCCTGGAGAGTCTGCCTGACGTGGATTTGATTTACGCCGACCCGGCACGTCGCGACGCCGCCGGCCGCAAGGTATTCCTGCTCGAAGACTGTAGCCCGGACATACTTGAGTTGCTGCCGCTTATCTTCCGCAAGGCCCCGCGCCTGATGCTCAAGATCTCCCCCATGGCCGACATCTCGATGCTCGAAGGACGCCTCGCTCCCTACCTTCGCGAGGTCTACGTTATCGGCGACTCCGGCGAGTGTAAGGAGCTTCTCTGCCTTCTTGACAATCACTCTGTGCTCAATTATAGTCATTCCGGGCCTGACCCGGAATCTCCCACCCCGGGACAGGAGACACATTCCGGCGCGTTGGGTGTGGCCGATGAAGAACCCTTGATAGTTATAGGGCCGACATCGTTTACTCTATCTGAGGAGCGGGCGGCGACTCCGACGATGCTGGGCAGAATCCCAGCTGTCGGAGAAACGCTCCTGGTCCCCTCTCCGGTGATTATGAAGGCTGGCTGCTTCCGCCTGTTAAGCGCCCGCTATCCCCTGGCTAAGTTAGACCCTGACATACACCTATACACAGTTACAGACGAGAATTGTCATTCCCGTCTGTCTGAATTGGGCGAACTGTGCAGGATTATTGATGTGGCGCCTCTGAGCAAGGAGACTATCCGGGAATTCGGCAAACGATATCCCCGGGCGGCGGTGACGGCCCGCGGCATCCCGGGACTCAGCAGTGAGCAGCTCCGCTCCCGCCTCGGCTGCGCCGAAGGCTCCTCTCTCCACATCCGGGCCGTCACCGCCGCCGGCTCCCGCCTCCTCCTCGCCACGGCCGCGGACTAGTCAGTCTCGTGCCAGAATTTCAGATTGAGCTGCTTGCTGCCGCTCTTCATGGAGACCTTGTCGCCGTTCTCGGTGACGGTAATCTCCCAGAGACCGTTCAGGGCCGTATAGTCGCCATCCATGGTGATGTTGGCGCCTCCGCTGACCCAGGTCAGCTTGCCTTCCTGGAATGTATAGATATCCAGCTTATCCCTCTTGCCGGTGTATTTATTTCCGTTTAGCTGCACCTGGCACTTGACTGTCTTGCCAATAGTCTGGCTGCCGAACTTGGATTCGGCGATGATAAATGCAGTGAAAGCGCTCTCTGCATCTGAATCCGACAGGGAACAGGTCCCGTCTTTACTGTACGAGAATCCTGAGATTGTGGGGGAAATAGTGGTCGCTTCTTCAAACATGCCGTCGATAATGCCGTCGAGGGTGCATGAAACGAGCAGCGGCAAGGCCGCCAGGAGAACGAGAATCTTTTTCATAGTAAAAGGCTTAAAGCTCAGGAACAAAGATAAACATTTTTGAGGATTCTTCATAATGTACAAGAACCTCCGGTTGGACCGTTGGGCTCACTCAGAGAGGAGATGACGGGTAAAATGCACCATATTTCCCATTCCTGAGCACCAGATTTCCACCACATATGGGACACTTGCCATTGTGACACCACATCACACATCTTTAGGACCGGCTGCGCTGCAGTCACATTGATGTCGGTATCGCTGGGGAAAACGACAACTGGTGCTCTTGTGTGAGGCCATAGTGTTTGTATCCGAAGAAACCCTTTTTCCTATTTAACTGCGCTGCCTGAGAACTGTGTCTCGCGGTTCTTCTTGCGGAATTGTGCACGTTTGACTCTCTCTATGATATACTTGACAATCAAACAGAGAATGAATACGCCTAATGCAGCAAGGCCGGTGTAGACGACAATGTCCTTCAAAGCGATAATCCTTTTAGCAGGATGTTAACTCCTGATACATCTTGAAGAGGCGGGCGACGATGTCGGACTCGGTGGCGTCTTTGGGGAAGCCGTAGGCCTCCAAGACAGCGGCGTCGTTAGAGCGGTGGGCCTTGCGGAGTTCAACCGGCATAGCAATATCATCATAAATGTCGGCAAAACTATTCTCCGGGAAAAGAGCACGGGCATCAAGGACCATCTGTGCCGTGGATTCAATCTTCTTAATTTGTTCTTCGGTCGGATTTGGCCATGGCAAATTGTTGTAGACAATCTTTGCCGAGTAGTCATAACTCATTCCTAATCTTCCACATACAACCCTAAGCCATGCCATATTAACAATGGAAGTCAGAATTCCGAAGTGATATTTCGTGGCAAGAGGAATCAACTGAATCTTATTGGAGCAAATGATGTAAGGCTCCATAAATCCAATCGGGACATATTTCCTTCTCTCCCCGGACACCTCGGGTATTGCCATGTAATAATCGCTGGGCTGGCGTATTTCTGCAAACAATGTAGGAGTGTCCGCAAGTTTTCTTGTGGCATCCTTTTTACTGGCCAGACGCATCGACCGAACATTCTCAATACGCTCAGCCAACGGAGGGCATTTCCTAATATCCGCAGGGTTTGCATTGACAAGCCACAAGCAGAACCTCTTTTTATTGTAGATAAACTCTTCTGCTCCCAAGAACAGATGGATGTATTGCTCAATAAACGGGTATTTGCTTATCAGTTCTACGCGCTCTTCATCAGAAAGAATCAAGAATCCTCCTTCAACGGGCTTGTTTCCATACACCATTGACGGGATGGAACATAAAGGCTTTGTTCGGCTTTCTATGTAAACATCAGGAGCATCGTACAGGTAAGCATTTATGTTAGACGCTGTGATTCTCTCATCACCGAAGATATACTTAGGCTTCTTCGACGAGCGGTCCAGACTGAATCCAATAATCACACAATAGACGTGCGCCTTTAGAGATGCCTCGCTGTCCCATTGGAAAGTCCGATATGCAAAGTCAAATTGTAAACCATGAGTCTCAACAAGATCTTTCCAAACGAACGCAACTTGCTCGCCCTGAGTGATAGAATTGGTTGATACGAATGCGGCATGAATCTTTGTATTCGCCTTCATGTATTCGATGCCTTTCCTATACCATGCTGCTACATAATCAATCTTTCCGGCAAAAGGGAACGTTTTCCCCTTTGAATCAGTAAACAGATTACGCATGTCTTCCTTTTGCGAAGGAGACTGAACGGCATATCCGATGAACGGCGGATTACCCATGATGTAGTCCAGCTCCTCTGGTGCGACGACCTCGTTCCAGTCCATCCGGAGGGCGTTGCCCTCATGGATGTTGGTGTAGGTCTTCAACGGCAGCGGGTCAAGGTTGAAACCTACGATTTCATCTGTGGCCTGCATCATCTGGCTCTCTGCAATCCATAGCGCCGTCTGGGCCACAGAGCAGGCGAAGTCGTTGATTTCGATGCCGTAGAACTGGTTGATGGACACCTTAATCGGGTCGGCCATTTCGCCAATCACGCGGTCGCTTCCATAGATCATTCGCAGGGCCTCATTCTCCAGGCGGCGCAAACTGGTGTAGGATTCAGTTAGGAAGTTTCCCGAGCCGCATGCCGGGTCGAAGAATTTCAGCTTGGAAATCTTATCCTGGAAGGCATAAGCCCGGTCTTTCTTGGTCTTGGCAACGGATGTAGCCTTAATGTCGGCCAGCTCGGCCTTGAGGTCGTTCAGGAACAGTGGATCTATGACCTTATGGATGTTCTCGATGGATGTGTAGTGCATTCCTCCGGCACGACGTGTCTCGGGGTTCAGGGTGCTCTCGAACACGGCTCCGAAGATAGTCGGTGAAATCAGACTCCAGTCGAAATCATCACTGGCCCTCTGGAGTATCAATGTGCGAATCTCGTCGTTGATACGAGGTATTTCTATGTCGCCGGCGAACATACCACCGTTTACATACGGGAAGGCCAGGAGTTTCTCGTCCTCATACTGGTCTCGGTCTTCTGGCTTCTGGTCCAGGATGCGGAACAGCTTGATGAGTTTCTCGCGGAAATCAGCTGCCGGGAACTGTGCCATATAATCATGGAACATGTTCTTGCTCCCAAATATGCCGGCATCCTCCGCATACAGACAGAATACCAAACGAACGCACAGTTTGTTCAGCGCCTTTTGCGTTTCCGGGTCATCAGGGTTTCTATATTGAGCAAGGATCTTGTCGTAAAGCACGCCCACTATTTCACCGGCCTGGATGGAAACCTCCAGCTCCTTCTTCAGATGGACGTTGGTGTCATCGACCAGGAAGGAGAGGCGGTGGTACTCTTTCTCCAGATCCGCCAGCTGTATAATCTCCGGAGCGTCGTTAGGGCGCTCCATATCGTGGACTTCAAAAGTCTCGAAATTGCAAGCTACAATCCACCTTGGGGCCATTGATAAGGGCAAGCCGGCAGCATATCGACGAGCCTGCTGATATGGAGTAAGCTCCGAGCCATCTGACTGGCGATACTTCGAGGACAGGTCTACACGAGAACCTTTCTGCTCAATAAGCACCTTCGTCGAAGCAATATAGCCGTCAATGAAGTCAGAGCCTTTCTCCTTCAGAATAGTCTTCACCGGAAGCTCAAACTCTATGAACTTCGTAGCGTCTTGAATACCGTAAATGCTCTGCAGGAGGGCTATCCAGAAACGAGAAGTCTCGCCTTTTTCGTAACCCTTCCCGGACCAGTCCAGTACGAACTGCTTTGCCGCCTGCTTCTGTGCCAAATTAGTAGCCATAGCTATATCGCGCGTTGATTCGTGTAAATATAGCTATTTTCGTGAAATAACGCCGCCCCGGGGAACCCCTGAGCAGCGAATATGAATAATTGTGTAAGAACTGAATGCCGGTAATAATTAGCTACAGAGCGGCAATATGTTCCTCAGTTAGGCCTGTAAACTTGGAAATCAGATCAGGTTTCAGACCGTCTGCGAGCATTCTCTTAGCAACTTCTACTTTTCCTTTCTCCAGCCCTTCGGCAAAACCGGCTTCTTCGCCCTGTTCGCGGGCGAAGTCAATGGTGTTCTTGTAGTCGCGTTTCGCCTTCATGGCGTACGCGTACTGAATCTTTTCATCCAGCGTCATGCTGGCAAATTCTGCTTCCTGTACCATTTCGTCGAAATAAGGGTCGTCATCCCACAGCTCCGGCTTCTCCACAAAAGTAGGAAGATTCTTCATAATGTACAAGAACCTCTCCTCGAATGTCTTACACTCATCCTTCGGCTTGTTGAAGCGCGCAACCTCCATGAACGCAAAACGAAGCGACTCCGTCATCAGCTCGTTAGTGCTGTCCTCCCGCAGCATGAACTTGTGCGTGAACTGTTTTTCATTGGCAAGACTAGGGTCAAGATGCCGCATATCGAAGTTCATAAGCCCGAGGAAGAACACAATGTAGGTCGTATGATGCTCTTCGCTCTTCTTCTGTAAGCCCCAGAAGCTCGCTCTCAGTAATATCTACATCAACGAGGTCCAGACCGAACACTACATTCAGAGGTCTGATGATTAGTTGCTTCTTCCCGGACTCCTTGAATATCTTCTTGAATCCGAAATCGACCATCGGGTCGATGTACTTTCTCAC
>CAMZEI010000002.1 GCA_947305815.1 uncultured Bacteroidales bacterium
AGCGGCTGAGCAGACCGAGGGCGCTGAGGGCGTTCATCTGCTTGCGCATGCCGTCCTCCTGATCCAGGAACCACCATCCGCTGCCGAACTGCATCTTGCCGGGGACGGTGCCGTCATTGAAGGTATAGGCCATGGTCATCATGACCTCGTTGTCCTTGGGGTTGAGGCAGTACAGTATGGTCTTGGCGAGCTTGTCCTCAGATGCCAGACGGTTGAGGAACTTGTGCCCCGCTGCTGCTGTGGGCAGGTCGTGGATTGCGTCGAATCCGGTGTCAGGGCCTACGAGGCCGAACATCTTGGTGTTGTTGTTACGGATAGCTCCCACATGGAACTGCTGGGCCCATCCGGCCTCGGCATCCATAACCGCCATATCATGCAGGAATGCGCTGCGGAATTTGTCAATCTCGCCGGCGGAAGGCTTCTTGCCGAGCAGGACCATCTTGAATATGGCTTCGATCTCAATCTCTTTGTAATCAGCTGCATAGAATGTCTCAAGACCGTGGTCTGACAGCTTGCATCCCATGGATGCGAAGAAGTCGTGCCTGCGCTTGAGGGCTTCCAGCAGGTCGGCGTAGGACAGGATGTCCATGCCGGCAGCGGCTCCGAGTTTCTGGATGTATTCGAAATAGTCGGGAGCCTCGATTGCCATGGCCTTGTCGGGACGCCATGCGGGGATGACTTTGGTGCCGAAGGGGTGCTCGGCTATCATCTTGTGCCAGCGGAGGTCGTCGGCAGGGTCATCGGTCGTGCAGACCACCTCTACTCCGAACTTGCGTATCAGGGCCTGACCGCGGAACTCGGGAGTTGCGAGCTTGGCGTTGCACTCCTCGAAGATCTCGCGTGCCGTTGCGGGGCTCAGGAGCTTGTCAATGCCGAATACGCGGCTGAGCTCCAGGTGAGTCCAGTGATACAGGGGATTGCGGAAGGTTGCGGGGACTGTCTCAGCCCACTTCCGGAAGGTCTCCCAGGAGCTGTATTTGCCTCCTGTGAGATAGTCTTCGCTCACTCCGTTGCCTCTCATAGCACGCCACTTGTAATGGTCGCCGTAGTGGCCGTCCACCAGCCAGAGCTGGGTGATGTCGCGGAACTGGATGTTCTCCGCAATCTGCTGCGGTACGAGGTGGCAGTGGTAGTCGATGATGGGCATGCCCTCAGCATGCTCGTGGTAAAGCTTGCGTGCAGTCTTGGTCTGCAGCATGAAGTCCTTGTTGATAAAAGAAGCCATATATCTAGTGTTATTAGTTTGGAAGTGAGTCGGGGTATCACCCCCGGCTCACTTTAATAAATATGCTACTGGTTGATGTAGTAGATACGGTAGAAGCGGAGTCCGTTCACGGGAGCGGTGATGACCACATCGCCGGCGGCGATGCTGAATTCGATCTCACTGGGCCCGTTGGAGGAGAATCCGCCTGCCAAGGCCTGGACATCTTCGCCCACTGCTACCTGCACGGTACGGTCCATAGCTTCGCCGCTGCCGGTATTGGAGACCATAATCTTGAGGGTCCCCTGCTCGGGAGCGGTGAACTTGAAGTAGCGGTCCATATCGCCGGACTTGCCGCCGAACTGGATGTAATTGGTGCCGTACTTGCTCTTGCTTCCGGAGTGGAACAGCAGGCCGTCATAGCTCAGATCCCAGCCGGTGATATCGGCACCGGAGGCACCTAGCTTGGCGAACTCTGTCTGCCAGTCGGCTGCGCTGAAGTCCCAGTCGTATTCGACAAGGGGCTTTGCGGCTCCGGTCATGTAGGTGAACTCAATACTGTAGAAGCGGAGTCCGTTTACGGGAGCAGTGATGACCACCTCGCCTGCGGGGACGCTGAACTCAATCACGCCGGGCGCGTTGGAGGAATATCCGCCTGCCAGGGCCTGGACATCTTCGCCCACTGCTACCTGCACGTTACGGTCCATAGCTGCGGCGCTGCCGGTATTGGAGACCATAATCTTGAGGATCCCCTGGTCGGGAGCGGTGAACTTGAAGTAGCGGTCCATATCGCCGGACTTGCCGCCGAACTGGATGTAATTGGTGCCGTACTTGCTCTTGCTTCCGGAGTGGAACAGCAGGCCGTCATAGCTCAGATCCCAGCCGGTGATATCGGCACCGGAGGCACCTAGCTTGGCGAACTCTGTCTGCCAGTCGGCTGCGCTGAAGTCCCAGGTAAGGGTTACCTCGACCTGCTCCTCGCCGCCCTTAGGCTGCACTGCAAAGGCCGCCACGCCGGCGTCGGACTTCACATAGTAAATGTCGTCAGCGGGAGGACATGCAGTGACGGTGAAGTTGTACAGGCCTGCCTTGAGGGCTGCGACATCATCGGCTACGAGGGTGAAGTTGCACGCTGTCTGGGCGTCGAACGCCTTCTTGTTGAAGGTTACGATGTAGCTTGCTGCAGCGGGGACGGCATCCCAGCTGACATAGACTTCCGTGGCATCGCCTTCACTTACGGTGACGGGCTCGACCACAGGCTTGGGAGTTGCAAGAGTGCTGGCAAGTCCGAGCACATCGGCGCTCCATGCGAGCTTGTTGACAGTGACGGGGCCGGAAGTGTAGAGATAGATTATACCGGCGCCGGTGACCTTGTCGATGACAATCTTCTGTACGTCAGCAGTCTTGGTGGGCACTACGCCGCCCTTGACGGAGAAGCCTTCGTCGTCGGAGAGGGCTGCATAGACGGTGCTGCCGCTGCCATTGCTGACTGCGATATCGACAGAGCCGGGGCCGTCTACCTTGAATGCGAGATATCCGGAGACGGGAGAGCCGCCGCGGCTGAGAGTCGTCGCCTTGGTGAATTCAAGGGCGCCGCTTGCCACGATGGGGGTCTGTTCGCTGCCGACAATCAGGAGCTCGTCGCGTACGCGGCTGTTCTTGATTTCCCCTGCGAACAGGGATGCGTCAGCAAGATTCCATACATGAGGTGCTGCCACCACATGCTGGGTGAGGTCTTCGGTCTTCTCGACATATGCAATCCACCAGGGGGATGCGCCTATGCCGCGTGCCGCGAGGTCGTCATTGTTGAGGTGGAAGAAGTTGCCCTTGGAGTTGTAGCAGGGGTCGTTCTTGAGGAGGCTCATGCCGAGCTGAGTGGCAGAGAAGTTCTTGGCTCCTTCGAAGAAGTTGGCGCCGACTACATAATAGTAGTTCTCGGAAGCCGTGATGGACGAAGGCATATTCTCTTCCTTGTTCATCGTTGCGAAAACGGTGACGGAGGATGCACCTGCGCCGTCATCCTCATAGAGGAAGAGGTTCTTGCGGATGGTGAACTTGCTCCAGGGAGCGCGGATGTAGAAGAGACCCTTCTGGGCTACGGCCACATTCTTGACGGTGTTGTTCTCGAAGACCACTTCCTCGATGGAGGTAGCGCTGTCGTCGATGCGGATGAATGCGCGGAAGCCGTCATAGAAGGTATTGTTGACCATGGTCAGCTTGCCGATGGCGGCATTCTTGCGGACATCGAATCCGTCTCCGCCTGTACCCTTGACGCCGTAGATCTCACAGCCTTCGAAGCGGAGCTCGCCGAGGGTGAGCTGACCGGCATCGCTCTGCTGGTAGAAGATACCGTCGTTCTGGTCGTGGAGTTTGCAGCCAACGATGCTGATCTTGTCCATAGTGAGGACACCGGAGGCATGGGTCACGACGCGGCCGCGTCCTGTACCGTCGAATTCGATGTTCTCAATGTAGAGCTCTCTGCTCTCGCCGGGAGCGAGGACGATGTCGCCCTTCACGACGGGCATCTTGCCATCGGCGTCGGATTCACCAATTATGCGTACACCCTTGGTGAGGGTTACCGCCCCCATATCATAAGGGGAGCCTGCATAGCTGAGGTAGACATCCTGCTCAGCAGCGAGGGCGGCCTGAAGCTCGGCTGCGCTGGCAACGACAGTAGCGCTGCCGACAGCTGCGGTCGTCCATGCATCCACTGAGCCGCGGGAGGCTGACAGATAGAACAGGGTTACCTGATATTCGGTCGAAGCCTGAAGTCCGTCGACTACGCCCTTGCCGGCTGCAATCTCGGCAGCGGTGAGGGTGTGGCTGACAGTTTTGCCGCCGAATACGGGGGTAGCCTCGATGTGGGTAATATTGTCGGAGTCCTTCTCTTCGGTGCTCCAGGTGATCGCTATTGAGTTAGCGGTCCTCTTGGAGAGCTCGACGAAGAGGGGAGTGCTGACGGCGTAAGTCTTGATGCTGCCGTCATAGACGACCCAAGGGGAAGGGTCCCTTGTGTCGGAGAGAGCCTGAATCTTGAACCAGTATTTCTGGTCAGCAGGCAGGAAGTCGGTGTAGGGGATTTCGCCCGGCTCGAGCAGCAGATTGAGTGCCTCAGCTGTCATGGCCTCATCGGTGCAGACGACCAGGTTGTAGGTGTCAGCGTCCTTGTTGACAGTCCAGCTGAACGTAACCTCACGGCCATTAGCACTGTTGACCCTCGCTGCGAGATCCTGGGGCTCCAGGCAGCGGCTGAGGTTCAGCTCAGTAAGCTCCTGGAACTCCTTCTGGGTGCATCCGGCGAAGGCAGTGAGTGCGAGCGCCAGAGCAGCTATGGTTTTGAATATCTTGAAATGTTTCATATCGAATCGGGATTAGTCAAGGCTGGTGTAGCCATAGTCATTCCGCAGATAGCGCTGGCTGTCAGACATATTGTTGTTGAATATGGGCCAGAACATATACTGATCCGGGTCACGGGCGTAGATGCCGTCGATGAGCTCATCGTACAGTCCGGTAGGCTTGTTCTTCGAATCAAGGACCTTGGTGATGTATTCCTTTTCTTCGTTCCATACGCCGGAAGGACGGGTGGTCTCTCCGTTGAATCCGTAGATGGTGATGTTCGTACCGTCGGTCTGCCAATAGACATTGCCGCCGAGGCCGTTGACATATGCGTACTTGCCGCTGAGATTGCGCAGGGCCTTCATGTCGGCCTTGGCCTCGTCGAGCTTGCTCTTGAGCATGTTCCAGCGCATCAGGTCGAAGCGGCGGGTCATTTCGCCGCAGAACTCAAGAGCCCTTTCCTCGACGATGGCGTCGAACATTGCGCTCTTGCTGCCGATAGCATCGACATAGGCGTCAGCCTCGTCTTCGTGTCCGAGGAAAGCCCTCTCGCGGACCTCCTTGAGGTAGTCCTTGGCTTCTGCAAGCTCACCCTGCTCGTTGGCAACCTCGGCAGCCATGAGGAGGATGTCAGCATAGCGGAGCACCACGGGCTTCACACCGTCGTCGTTGCCGCCTGTGTAGGGGTTGGAAGTCATCCAGTCGAAGCGGTATTTACCGAAATACCACCTCTGGAATCCTGCGAGCTCGGGTTCGTCATTCTCGTTCCAGCGCCAGTTGACGCAGGTGACGTCACGCCTCTGGTCGCCCTCGGCGTACCTGAACCACATGGTAGGCACGGGACCGGCATCTCCGCCACGGTTGACGGTGGAGCCTCCGGCATAGCTGGAGCCCTGGGAACGGACTGCGAAGCAGTAGTTCCACCTTCCGCGACCGTCGGAGAACGGTATCACATAGAGAGTCTCGTAAGCGGGACCGGCATTGAGGTTATTGAGGTTGCTCTGGTTCTTCCAGTACTGCTCGTAGTCGGACTCGAGCGAAGCGGTCTTGGACTGGATAGCCTCGCGCAGATAGCCGAGCACCTTGGGGTAGAGCACGCTCTTCTGAAGCTCGGGATCGTTGGAGAGGCGGTTGGTGCCGAGATCTCCGGTCCCTTCCATACCGTCATCCGGACGGCGGGCGTAGCCGCTGGCCATGAGGGCGATGCGGGCGTAGAGACCCTGAGCGAACATCTTGTTGATGCGGTCAGTGCGGGAAGTTGCGGCAGTTGCGCCGGGCCAGGGCAGATAGTCGAAAGCCTCTTCGAGGTCGGCGAGAATCTGCTTGTAGATGACATCACGGCTGCTCTTGGCCATATAGGTGGTCTCGGTGGTAACCGGCTCGAACCTGGCGGGGAGGTCGCCCCAGAGCTTGGTCATGTCATAATAGAGAAGGGCGCGCAGCGTAAGGGCCTCTCCGAGAAGGTATGCCATTTCGGCGTTCTCTTCGGGCTTGCCATAGGTGCGGATGTCCTTGATTGCGAGGTTGGCCCTCTCAATGCCTTCGTACATCTTGGCGAAGGGGGAGTTGGCTATGTTGAGCTGGCCGTTGTTCGGCTGCATCGAGAATGCTGCTATCTGATACTTCTCGTCATCAGTCTTGAAGGTGTTGTACCATTCGATATCGCTGTTGATACCGGACCATGCCAGTATACGGCCGCGGTAGGAATTGGTCTCACCGAAGCACTGTGCTATGCTTGCCACCGCATTGACGGCAAGGGTAGGAGTGGAGTATATCTCCTCGGGACCGAATGTCGATTCACTTTCGGCATCAAGGAACTTATCACAGGAAGAAACTGCGAATACGAGAGCAGCCGCGGAAACTATTACAAAAAATAACTTTTTCATTTTCCTACGGATTAGAATGTGATGTTGATACCGGCGACGCATCCTATGCTCTTGGGATAAGCGGAGTAGTCAACACCGGGGGTAAGAGGAGTGTCGCGGCGGGTATCCACTTCGGGGTCATAGCCGGAGTACTTGGTGAGGCAGAAGAGATTGGTGCCGGTCACGTACACGCGCACACGCTTGATGTTAATCTTCTGAGTGAGCGTTTCGGGGAGAGTATAGCCGACGGTAGCGCTCTGCAGGCGGAGGAACGAAGCGTCCTCGACGGCCCAGTCGCTGAAGATGGCCTTGTAGACGATAGGCGAGAACATGGTCTTGCCTGCGTTGATCTCGTTGAGGCGGTCAGCATCGTTGACCACTTCGCCGGTCTCCCAGTCGATGTTGGTCCAGCGATTGTCAACATCCATTGTGTTTAGGAGGTTGCGGTTGTAGAACTTACGCACGGATGAGAACTCGACCTTGTTGGCGTTGTAGACCTGGTTGCCAATCATGAAGTTGAAGTTGGCGCTGAAGTCGAAGCCGTAGGCGTATCCGGAGATATTGAAACCTCCAGTGAAGTCAGGAGAAGCATTGCCAATGACAGTCATATCGGCAGTCGTGATGACTCCGTCGGGGATGGGGTTGCCGTCCTCGTCGAATGCACCGGCTATATCCTTGAACTTGGGAGCGCCCGGACGGAAGTAGGTGTCACCTCCGAGCAGGTTGGAAGCGTTGGGCACACCCTCGTTGGGGACCCACTTCGAGCCGTTCCATGTGAGGTCGTCGGTGGTATAGTAGCCGTCCCACTGATAGCCGAACATATTGCCCAGAGGCTGTCCTACCTGTACAAGGTAGTCGTCACCCACTTCGGTCGAAGCCCAGTAGGAGCTCTTCCTTATCTCGCTCAGGCCGTTGAGGGCGGTTACGCGGTTGACATTGTAGGCGATGTTGCCTCCGATGTTGAGGGAGAAGTCCTTCTTGGAGATGATGGGAGCGTTGAGCGTGAGCTCTACACCGCGGTTGCGGGTGGAGCCTGCGTTCTTGTACTGGTTGTCATATCCGGAGCCGGCGGTAGGGAACTGTATCAGCAGGTTCTTGATATCGTTCTGATAAGCCTCCACACTACCGGAGAGCTTGCCCTGGAAGAAGCTGAAATCAATACCGACATTGTGAGTATAAGTGGTCTCCCATGTGAGGTCGGGGTTGACCATATTGTACTTGCTCTTGTCGTCCTTGACGGTGGTGAATATGTTCTTGGTGTAAGAGAGCCAGTTTGAAGTATAGGAGCCGTATTCCACGAGCACCTGACCGGCGGGGATGTTGTTGTTACCTGCGGTACCGAAGCTGTAGCGGAGCTTGAGCTGATCGAGCCAGCTGTGTGCGCTGTCCATGAACTCCTCGTTGGAGATGGTCCAGGACACTGCGGCCGAAGGGAAGAGGCCCCAGCGGTGACCGGGAGCGAACTTCGAAGAGCCGTCAGCACGCAGAGTCGCTCCGATGGAGTAGCGGTGCCTGTAGTCGTAGTTGACCCTTCCGAAGAAAGAGAGAAGCTTGTCGTCCGGGTAGTAATAGTTGTTGGACGAAGAAGCAGTACCGGTGCCCATTGCGTTGAACGACTGCTCAGAGGAGAAGAATGTGGGGAAGTTCTTGACCACATCGGTGAGCAGGTTGCTCTTAGTGATGGTCATTTCCTCACCGAGGAGGGCCGTAAGGTTGTGGTCCTCGCCCAGCAGCTCGCTGAAGTCATAGTTCAGGGTGTTGGTGTTGCGGTAGCGGGTGCGGAACAGCTCCTTGTGGTGTACCTGAGGAGTCTTCTTGTACTCGGCGTCGTTGTTGACCAGATAGGTGGTGAGGCCGTAGAAACGGTCATCGCTCTGACGGTAATCCTCGAAGCCGCCCTCCACTTTGAGACGAAGGTTGTCGATTATCTCCCAGTTGAAGGCTGCATTGGCATTCCAGGAGGTCCTGAGGCGCCTTGAGTCATTGTCAGCTACACTCCTAAGAGGCGGGGCGTTGTCGCCGTAGTCCTCCTCGTCAAGTGCGTCGGCGCTGGTTGCGGACACGGGGATGGGGGCATAGGAGACGGCGTGCTTGAGACGGCCGTTGCCGGAGGTGGTACCGGAGTCGCTGATGCCGTTGGCGCCGCCGCCCTGCACATTGGTGCGGGAGTAACGGATGTTGGCATCGATACTGGTATTGTCACCGGTCTTGAAGTTGCCCTTGAAGCTGAGGTTGTCACGGGTGTAGCTGGACCCGGCCATGATGGCGTTGTCGCCCATGTGGGCATAGCCGAGGGACCAGTTGCCGAAATCGTTGCTTCCGGATACGGAGAAGTCGGCGCTGAAGGTGTTGCCCGTGCGTCCGAACACTGCACCGATCCAGTCATTGGTGGCGTGGCCGGTGTAGAGGTCGATGTCGCCAAAAGTGCCGAAGTAAGGGACATACTTGCTGTCGACTTCGTCGCGCAGAGCGGTGAGCTCGTACTGGAGCTTTACGAAGTTCTCGGCATCCATAGGCTGAATGGCGCTCTTGTTGGCCATGGTCTTGAGACCGTAGTAGGTGTTGAACTTCACCGAAATCTTCTGGCCCTTGTCAGCGCTCTTGGTGGTGACGATGACGACGCCGTTTGCACCGCGGCTACCGTAGATTGCGGTAGAGAATGCGTCCTTGAGGACGTCGATGCTCTGGATCTCGGATGAAGGGATGTCGTTGATGCTCTCCACTGGGAAACCGTCCACAATGTAGAGGGGAGAGCTGTCCTGGGTGATGGAGCCGCCGCCGCGGACGCGGATCTTGATGTCGGCGTCGGGGTCACCTTCGGTGGTGACTACGGACACACCGGCCATCTTTCCGGCGAGGGCCTGCGAGACGGTGGTTACCGGCTGCTCAGTGAGCTTGTCGGAACCGACCGAAGATACGGAGCCGAGGAGGTCGCGGCGCTTGACCGTCGCATAACCTACGACCACGACTTCGTCAAGGAAAGTGTCACTGGCCTTCAGGACTACGTCGATGACGCTGCGGCCAGCGATGGCCACGGTCTGTTCTTCGAGTCCGATGAAGGAGTACACCAGGTTCTCTGCATCGGCGGGGACGACGAGCTCGTAGTCGCCGTCAAGGCCGGTCACGGTGCCGACGGTGGTCCCCTGGACCATTACGCCGGCCCCCATGAGGGGCTCGCCGCTCTCATCGGTCACGACGCCGCGTACGGTAGTCTGTGCCGACAGCGAGAGGGCTGTCACCATTCCAAGCAGAGCAAGAATGAGTTTCTTTGCTTTCATTAGATCTGGTTATTAGTTAATAAAAAAGGAATAATTATAGTTTGATACAATTTGCATCGGCATTCTGTGCGGCGACTATGTCGCGGACCAGATAATGGAGGTACATCTCGAGGTTGGTGTAGCGTTTCTGAGGGTCGATTGTGCAGGCGGCGCCGTCTGAGGCATTGCCCTTGTCAAGCCCCCACTTGTCCTCAACAGCATTGGGGATGCCGTCGCCATCAGCGTCTGCGGCCGCTTCGAGCTGCTCCGCGGTGGCGGAATACACCGGCCATCCGTTCTTCCATGTAGCGTCAGCCACATCCGTCTGGGTGTCGATAAAGCCTCCTTCGGAACCATTGCTGCCGGTATAGGTGTATTTACCTTCATTTGCCTCCCCTGCGATGCGCGCGTCTATCCCGTCGCGGCAGAGGCTGGCTCCGGCGTGTGCGAGCACTGCGTCAAAAGCCTTCTGGGCGCTGTGGAGACTGACAGACGGGCTCATCTGGGAGTAACGGAATATTTCCGTGGACTTGATGGTAGAGACTATCTTGAGGCCGCCGGAGGAGAGACCCTGCCAGTTGTCGGCGGTCATCTCGCTCTTGCCGTGCATCACGTTGCCGTCCATGTAGAAGTGCCCGGGTACAATCTTGGACCCCGAGGGGACGGAGCTGCCGTCAGGATAGGTCTTCAGACCCGAGCAGTTGTCGCAGGAGGTTGTGGGGTCGATGAACCGGATACGGCCTTTGGTGGCTGGTCCGGGACGGTAGTAGTTGTTTATTATATTGTACTTGCGGTAGTCGTCCGAAGCGTTGAAGCTTTCGCCGCCGTAAGTGGTGTTGCCCTGCCAGTTGTAGATAACGTTGTTGACCAGACTTACGGGGCCTTTGAGGGTATTGAGGTAATCGTGGTCAATGCGGGCGTTGCGGCTGTCGTGATGCGCGAGCAGGTTGTGGTGGTAAGTGGCATTTTCGCCGCCCCAGAGGCCGCCGTAACCATGGTTGCCCTTGCCGTGGATGGAAATGCGCAGACTCTCGGAGAGTATGCACCACTGCAGCGTGAAATTGGTCACTCCGTAGAAGGAGCCGCATTCGTCGGTGCACCAGCTCAGCGAGCAGTGGTCGATGATGACGCCGGCAACTTCGCTCTTGCTGGAGTTGATGTGCATGGCGTCGTCTTCGCTCTTCTGCTCGTCACCCATGCGGCAGCGGATGAAGCGTACGATTACGTTGCCGGCATTAATGCTGAGAGTGTAGTTTTTGAGGCAGATTCCGTCGCCGGGTGCGGTCTGACCTGCTATCGTGAGGTCTCCCTTGCTGACCTTAAGCTGCTTGGTGAGAGGGATTACACCTGCCACGTCGAATACTATAGTGAGCGGGCGTCCCATCTTCTCAATACCGTAGCGCAGGGAGCCTTCGCGGGTGTCGTCGAAGAGGTTGGTTACATGGTAAACGGCTCCTCCGCGGCCTCCGGTGACATACATGCCGCCGCCTTCAGCTCCGGGGAAAGCCCTTGCGCTGCCGTCTTCCTCAGCTGCAGGGATGCGGAAATCCTCGTACGATATGCCCGAAGGAGTGGGTGGATCCGGATCCACAGGGGTCTGCGAGCCTTCGGTGCCGGCATCGACGGAGCTGTATGCTGAGGTAAAGGTCCCTGCGGTGCTGGCAACCGAGAACTTGTAGGCAGTTGCCTTAGTGAGGCCTGATACGGTCACGTTGCGGGAGTTCTTGCCGCTCCTGGTGTCGGCCTGCACCTGGGTTCCGTCATGGGTGATATTCCAGCTGTAACCGGTGGCATTGTCCATGGCATCCCACTGGAAGGTAAGACTTGTCTCGGTGGCTCCGCGCAGGGTCAGTCCTGTAGGGGCGGCGGGATTAGCAGTCTCCTGCTTTTCCTCGGGGTTCTCCTTGCCCCCGCAGCTGATTACCGCCAGGGCGCAGATCATGGAGTATATCCAGATTCTTCTCATTGCCTTTCCATTTCAAGCGCAGCCCAGATGAGAGGTCCTATGCCCTTGGGGTCATTGGAGCGTACGCGTTCATTTATATAATAGGTATAGTCGCCGCTGCGGTTCTCCCTGCCGCCGAGGCCGGCGACTTCGCAGCAGTGGTCGAGATTCACAAGTCCGTCCTCATCAGTGCGGACGAAGCAGTGCAGGAGGTCTGCATAGAGGGTTTCCGCCTCCTCGCGGGTGATGCAGTCGAGCCATCCGAGGCGCGTCCCCTTGAGCAGGGCGTACACGAACATGGCGCTGCATGTGGCTTCTATATAGTTGCCCTCCTCTCCCGGGCGGTCGAGCACCTGATACCACATGTGGCTCTCAGGGTCTGCGTGTTCGAGAATAGCAGGGAAGATGCCCTGCAGTATGTCTATGAGGGTCTGCTTGTCGTGGCCTTCGGGCAACAGGGGTATTACGTCCACGAGTGCCATCGCGTACCAGCCCATAGCGCGGCCCCAGGAGTGTGCTGACTGTCCGGTAACTCTGTCGCACCAGAACATCTCGTGCGAAGAATCCCAGGCGTGGCGCAGCAGCCCTGTCTCTGGGTCGTAGGTATGGTCGCGTACCAACTGGAACTGATGTGCTATATCATGGAAACCAGCCTCGCGTTCTGCGGTATCATCCACATAGCGTGCGGTGTATTCAGCGTAGAATGGCTGGGCCATGTACAGGCCGTCCAGCCACATCTGATGGGGGTATATCTGTTTATGCCAGAATCCTCCCTCTGCCGTGCGCGGCTGGTCCTTCAGCTGGTCGTAGAGGATATCCATGGCGGCGCGGTATTTGGGTTTGCCGGTGAGCTCGTAGAGGTCAAAGAGAGTCCTGCCGGGGCAGACGTGGTCCGTGGAGAAATTGCTCTTCTTATATTTATATATGGTACCGTCCTCCGCGATTATCGCGTCGTACCACGCATCGACATACTCTAAGATTCCGGCCCCATTATAGTCATTCCGGGCTTGACCCGGAATCTCCTCCATTGCCAGATATACATCCAGCATCGCCTTGAGCTCCAGTCCCGTAGTGTAGTTCCACTTGAGCTTACCCTCCAGACCGTCTATGTATGAGGCCTCAGGGTTCCTGGTGATCTCGCTCAGCACGACGCGTAGCGACATGGGAGTTTCGGTCTTGCGGCATGCGGCTATGCTGAGGAGCAGCGCTCCTGCCAGAAGCATATATTTTACGGCAGCTTTCATTATTTATTGTCGTATGGGTTCCAGATTATTCCGTCTTCGCTCTGGTACATGACCTTCTCGAAGGTATAGTCCCTCAGGTCGCGTTCCCTGAGGGTGTGAGCCCACTTTACGCGGGGTCCGCGTGCGCCGGGCCCGGTGGAGCCGTATTCGGCATAGTAAGAGTTCTTCTTCGTATTGGGCTTGCCCTCCTTCTCCCAGTCATGCCAGCCTTCGGGCAGGATGTGCTCTCCGAGCTCGCAGTCTATGAAGACGGTCTTGGCATAGGCGCCCCAGGGCCTTCCGAGATAGCACTTGCTGATGCCTTCGGCTGCGGTGAGGCGGCAGTTCTTGAACACATAGCCGTACTTTTGACCCTCGAAGGTTGAGGCGGCTGTGACATAACTGTCTTTCTTGGAGTGTATGGTGCAGCCCTCGAACCAGCAGATGCTGGGCCCGAAGATGAAGTCGGTTGTGCCCTCTATGTAGCAGTCCTTGTAGAAGTTGCGCTTCACACCGCCGAATTTGCCGTAGCGCCCGTAGGTGTAGAGGGTGTCCTGGTTGCCGATGAAGCGGCAGCGGTTGAAGAACAGGAAGTCCCCGTCCGTAAATACCGCCACGGCCTGTCCTATAGCCTTGCCTTCGCCTGCGGTGTTCTCGAAGGTGATGTCTTCGAAAGTGATGTAGCTGGCGTGGATGTATATGCTGGCGCTGCCGCTGGTACCCATCGCAAAATCGCGTCCGGGCCAGTTCTTGCGGGCGTATTTGTCGTAGGTGAGGATGGTATCTTCGGCCCCCTCGCCGCTGAAATGCACGCGGAACTTGGTGTGGGGGATGCTGATTTCCTCCTTGTAGATGCCCTTGCGGATGAGGACGCGGGTGATCTCCTTGTGGCTGTAATCCGGGATGGCGTTCACTGCCTCCTGTACGGTGGTGAAATCGCCGTGCCCGTCGGGGGAGACTACGAAATGAAAGTAGCGCAGGTGCTCTGCTATCCCGGGGATCTGTGCGCGTATCCCGTCGCAGACGAGCTCGGTGACCCTGCGTGCGCCGCAGGCTACGGTGTGGGTGTTGTCGTCCTTGCCGGTAGAGATCATGAAGTAGGCCTTGGACGCCTCGTCGCCAATGCTCTCAAGCCAGTCGAGGGTGGCGGTGGTCATGTCGAGGAGAGTGACTCCCTTCTCGGCCGCCACTGCCTTCATCGCAGCGGGATAATCCCCATGGCAGTTCCGGTCCAGTCCCGCTTCTTTGAACCAGCGGCGGGCGACCGGGGTGAGCAGCACCGGAGTGCCACCCTTCTCGCGCACGGCATCGATAAAGAGCCTCAGGTTGTCCTGATACGCGCCCCATGCCGCGGCATAGCGGAGCGAGTCGGACTGTTTGGAGTCATTGTGCCCGAACTGAATGAAGACATAGTCACCTGGCTGTACGGCGTCATGGACCTTGTCCCAGATGCCCTTGTCAATCGCGCTCTTGGTGCTGAGGCCGTTGCGGGCGTAGTTGATTACCTGTACCTGGGCGGGGTCGAGGAAATTCTGCAGCATCATGCCCCAGCCTCTCTCGGCTCCTTCCCTGGACAGATTCTTCTCCGCCATGGTGCTGTCGCCCATCAGATGAATGGTGAACGAGCTTGTCACCATCCACGCAGCCAGGATTGCCAGTATGTACAGTGCTTTTTTCATCGGATCTGTTCGCCGTTTACGGTTACATTGTCAAAGTCTATGGGCTCGCTGTAGTGAACTTCCACGCCCTTGTCTGCGGTAAACACGCAATCCTTGAAGCTTACCCCCGCGAGGGGCAGCTCCGGAAGCCCGTTGACGTATATTGCCTGCTTCGCTCCCGAGCACACCAGGTCGCTGAAGTGAATGTCGCGGAACTCAGGCGTAGTCTCGTCCACGGGGACTGCGGCCTCCTGCTCAGCGTCAGCCATCTCGGTGGCTGCCACTCCTGCATAATACAGGTTGAAGGTCACGGCCTGCGCGACTATGTCCTTCATCCAGATATGGTCGCACCAGATATCGTGTACCAGACCGCCGCGGCCGCGGGTGCTCTTGAAGCGCAGACCCACGTCAGTGCCTATGAAGCGACAGTTGCTTACCCAGATGTTCTCCGCTCCGCCGGACATTTCGCTGCCAATGACGAACCCGCCGTGACCGTGATAGACGGTGCAACCCTTGATGATGAGGTTGCGGCAGGGCATGCCGTGAGCCCGTCCGTCGGCATCCTTGCCGGACTTGATGCAGATGGCGTCGTCGCCCACGTCGAAGCTGGACCCTGTGAGGATCACTCCGTCGCAGGACTCTATGTCGATGCCGTCACCGTTGGTGGAATAATGGGGGTTGCGTACAATGATGTCGCGTATGGTTACATCCTTGCACCAGAGGGGGTGGAGATTCCAGGCGGGAGAGTTCTGGAAGGTTACGCCCTCAAGCAGCACCCTCTCACAGTTCCTGAGACTCACGAGCACCGGGCGGAGGAAGGTTTTGATCTCCTGCTCGTCCAGGCCGGGGTCCGGGAAATTGAGGGTCCCGGCGGTGGCGCGGGCTTTCTTGTAGCCCTCGTCGGGGTACCAGACATCGCCCTTGTCAGAGAGGACGCCTCCTTTCTTGAGCCAGGTTTTCCATGTGTCTGAGCCGACCTTGCGCTTCTTGAGCTCACGCCAGTGCTCTCCGCTTCCGTCGATTATGCCGCGGCCGGTTATGGCTATGTCGGTTGCCCCGGTTGCGTTGATGGGGGAGATGCAGCGGCGCACGTCAAGTCCCTCGAAGTTGGTGTCTATTATGGGATAGAGGTCCTGATCGGGGGAGAAGACTATGATAGCGTTGTCGCTAAGGTGCAGCTCTGTATGGCTGCGAAGCGTGACGGGCCCGGTGAGCCAGATGCCGTCAGGGACTATGAGCTTGCCGCCGCCAAGGCTCTCCAGATGGTCCATTGCAGCACTGAACGCATCGGTGCACAGGATGGTGCCGTCCCATGCATGAGCGGTGGTCTCAGAGAGGAAGTCCGTCAGGACGACGCTCCGGCCGGGGATGCTCGGCTCGGCGATGCGCCTCATCTCGAAGGGCGCACCGTCATAAGTAGCACAGCAGGCTGCCAGAAGCGGAGCCAACGCGGCGATAAGCAATAATCTGCGCACGGCTGACACTATTTGCCGAACCAGGACAGACTCTTGCGGCAGAGTTCGGAGATTGCCGCCCAGTCGCCGGCCTCAATCACTTCCTTGGGGAAGAGCTTGGAGCCCATGCCGACTGCAGTGACGCCGCTTTTTGCCCAGGCCTTGAGGTTGTCCTCAGTGGGCTCGACGGCTCCGGTGCACATGATCATTGCCCAGGGCAGAGGTGCGAGCACGTTCTTGACGAACGCGGGGCCTCCCACGGTGCCTGCAGGGAATACCTTCACGAGGTCGCAGCCGCGCTCCTGCGCGTGTACTATCTCAGTGACGGTGCCGCAGCCGGGGCTGTAGGGTATGCCGCGGCGGTTGGCTATGGTGATTACCTCATCGACGCAGCAGGGCGAAACAAGGAAGTCAGCGCCCATCTGGATATAAAGTGCTGCGGTAGGGGCATCGAGTATGGTGCCGGCGCCGAGTGCCATCTCGGGACACTCAGCGCGCACGAAGGCGATGAGCTGCTCGAACACTTTGTGAGCGCCGTCACCGCGGTTGGTGAACTCGAAGGCGCGGATGCCGCCGTCGTAGCAGGCCTTCACTACCTTCTTGGTGAGCTCCACATCCTTGTTGTAGAACACCGGGACTATGCCGGTGGACCGGATGATACCGATGGTATCTATTTTGTTGAATTTGGACATATTCCTTATTTATTAGATTACGGATCAAGTCCGGAATGACTATCGGGATACACGGCCGGAACCGCCGCCCTTGATGAGACCTTCGACTTCGTCTACGGTGACACGGTTGTAGTCACCGAGTATGGTGTGCTTGAGGCAGGATGCCGCAGCTGCGAACTCAATCGCCTCCTGGTCGGTATCGTATGCCAGAAGACCGTACAGCAGACCTCCCATGAAGGAGTCGCCGCCGCCGACACGGTCCACGATGTGGGTAATGTCGTAGCGACGGCTCTGCCAGAGAGTCTTGCCGTCATAGAGCACGCCGCCCCAGGTGTTGTGGTTGGCGTTGATGGATCCGCGCAGTGTCACGGCGACCTTCTTGCAGCGGGGGAACCTCTCCATGAGCTGACGGCAGACGCTGATGAATGCGGTCTGGTCGATTTCGCCGCCGGTCTTCTCAGCATCGAAGCCTTCAGGCTTGATACCGAACTCCTTCTCTGCGTCCTCTTCGTTGCCAAGTATCAGATCGCAGCCTGCTACGAGCTCGGGCATCACCTCGGAAGCGCTCTTGCCGTATTTCCAGAGTTTCTTGCGGTAGTTCAGGTCGCAGCTGACCTTCACTCCCATCTCATTAGCCACCTTGATAGCCTCGAGGCATGCATCCGCTGCACCCTGGCTGAGGGCGGGGGTGATGCCGGTCCAGTGGAACCAGTCTGCTCCTTCGAGTACCTTGTGCCAGTCCACCATGCCGGGCTTAATCTCCGAGATGGCAGAGTGAGCGCGGTCGTAGATGACCTTGGAGCCACGGGCAACTGCGCCGGTCTCGAGATAATAGATACCTACGCGGTCGCCGCCATAGACGACTCCGTCCAGCTTGACGCCGAATCCCTGCAGCTCGGAAGTGCACATGCGGGCGATGTCGTTGTCCGGGAGGCGTGTGACGAAGTGGGCGTCCACTCCGTAGTTAGCGAGCGATACTGCCACATTGGCCTCGCCGCCGCCGAAAGTGGCGTCGAACTGACGGGCCTGGGAGAACCTCTGGTAACCAGGGGTTGCAAGGCGAAGCATTACTTCGCCGAAGGTGACTACTTTTGCCATTTGTTATTCTTGTTTGATGATTGTCTGATATGCAGCTCCATGGGTATAACCTCGGTATCAGTGCGGCTTTCGAGGAAGGCGCGCGCGGCAGCCTTGCCCATCTCGTAGGGCTTCTGTCCGAGCGTACTGATGGTAGGGCTGGTAAGCGAGGTGAAGAACTCGTTGGCGGTGCCCACTAAGCCGAATTCGTCCGGCACACCTATCCCGGCTTCCTTGAGAGCGTCCAGCGCTCCCAGCGCCGAATAGTCGCCAGCGCAGTACAGAGCGTCGCAACCGGCGGCTATGGCCTTGCGGCAGGCATCGTAGCCGGTCTCGCGGAGGATGGCGTTCTCATAGATAAGACTCGGGTCAAAGGCCATTCCGGCGCTTTCGAGAGCCAGACGGTATCCTGCGACCCTCTCTACATATGAGAAGCAGCTCATGTATCCCGCTATGTTGCCGATACGCTTGTAACCTGCTTCTATAAGGTGCCTTGTCGCTTTGAACGCACCGTCGCAGTTGGCACCAACTATTTTGGCTCCTGATATGTCAGGGAAGACGCGGTCGAACTGGATAAGCGGAGTGCTCCCCATTATATCCCGGATATGGTCGCCGTTGCGTGCAACTATTGCGTGAGACAGCAGTACTCCCGCTACCCTGTAAGTCCTGAGGGTTTTCAGGGCTATCCTTTCGGCTTCAATGTCCTCCATGGTCTGGGAGATGATCACGTTGTAGCCTGCGGCGTTGAGCACCTCTTCGGCTCCGCCTATTGCGCTTGCAAAAAAGTTACGGTTAACCCGTGGGACGACAATACCGACTATGCGAGAGCTGCCCCTCCGGAGATTGGATGCGACGATATTGCGCTCGTAACCCATCTCGCGGGCCGCCTTCAGGACAGCCTCGCGGGTCTCGGTTTTCACCCTTGGATTGCCGTCCAGGGCACGTGAGACGGTAGAGGGAGTAATCCCCAGGGTATTAGCAATATCGGTTATTGTTACCATGGTCGGATGCAAAAATACAAACGTTTGCCATAATAACAAAATTTTTTTACGGTACGGGGTCAAAACCTGATCCGCCCCAGGGATGACAGCGCAGTATTCTCTTGATACTGAGCCACCCACCTTTGATGGGACCGTACTTGCGGAAGGCCTCCAGAGCGTACTGGGAGCAGGTTGGAGTGAAGCGGCAGGAAGGAGGGGTGAACGGCGAGATGCAGAGCTGGTAAAATTTTATCAGCAGTATGAAAGGTGCCGACAGGATTCTCTTTATGAGTGAGCCCAACTGCATGCCGTGATTATTTTGCTTCGGCGGGGATGTGTCCGAGCAGACGGGCGATCTCGTCGCGTATCACTTCCGAGCTGGCTACCTCGCGTGATCCGTAGAAGAGCATCAGGTCAACTCCGCTCCCGGCTATCAGCTCCTTCTGCAGGCGGTAGCTCTCGCGCATACGGCGCTTGAGCAGATTGCGCATCACGGCCCTGCGGAAATGCTTCTTGGGTACCGATACCATCACGCGGTTGATCCCCGTGCCTGTCCCGGTGCGGAAGCAGCAGCGCACATGCTCTTCGCCGGACCACTGCCCGTGGCTCATGAGCGCAGCTATGTCTGCCTTGCCGCGCAGCCTCTCCTCCCGGGGGAAGGTATGGCTTACGGTGGTGGACATTTATTTCTTGCCTTTAAGGTAAATCTCCAGAGCCTTGGCAGCGGAAGGAGCCTCCGGAGTGGGGGCTGTGAGAGCGATTTCGAAGCCGGCGTTCTCGGCTGCTATTGCAACGCCCTTGCCGAAGGTGATAACCTTGAGCTCACCCTGCTTGAAATCGGGGAAATTGGTCTGCAGAGCTTCCACATCGTGGGGGCTGTAGAGTACAGCGATGTCGTAGTCGGAAAGCTTGAGCTCGCTGAGGTCCTGGGCTACAGGCTTCACTATGTAGCAGACGCTGTAGTCCAGACCGGCTTTCTCCATCAGGGAGCACTGCACGGAGATATTGGCCCCCTCGGTCGCTGTCAGGAGGAATTTTTCGCCCTTGTGGCGGCTGCCGATGAGGGAGATCACGGACTCGGGAGTGCCGTTGCCGGAGAAAATCTTGCGCTTGCGGAACACTATGTGCTTCTGCAGGTAGTTGGCAATGAGCTCTGTGGTGCAGAAGTACTTCATGGTCTCGGGGACCTTGAAACGCATCTCTTCTGCAAGCTTGAAATATGCATCGATGGCGTGTCTCGAGGAGAACGTCACTGCGGTATAATCGGGAAGATTGATTTTCTGGCTGCGGAATTCCTTGGAACTAACCGGCTCTATGATGAAAAGAGGGTGGAAATCCAGCTTGGCACCGTACTTCTCTTCAACTGTCTCCCAGGGACTCTTGTTGGAGGGTAAGTGCTGAGAAACCAATATGTTCATATATAAAAACCTTCTATAGGATCAGTATGCAGGCTACTAAAATGCCCGTGGGTAATAAATCGAGGGCGCAAAGGTACAAAAAAGTTGAAAACCCAGCGCCATGCTCCACGAAAATTTGCATTTCCCGGGCCAGTGCCAGCAGGTAGGTGGCTCCGCAGAAGGTCAGAATGCAAATTCTTGATGCCAAAGGATTTGCACCTGCGCTCACCAGGATAAAAGAGAGGGCCAGCAGTACCCCGGTGAGGACTATCATGTAGCCCGGGACGACATGTCTTGCTGCATTGCGGATTTCACGCGGGACAGAGCTCCGTCCGAGGGCCTGACCGCCGAGCAGGCGCAGCAGCAGCCATCCGGCCATGAGGGCGAAAGTGAGAAGCACTGAGGACTCCGGTCCCATTGCCTCCGCCGCCGAAGTTGCGGTCACTCCGAAACGGTCAAGGATGAGACAGAAAGGGAAAAATATCACGGCAGCGCAGAGGTTGCGGGCCCTCCGGAGACTCATGGAGTGTTCCAGATTCTCGCTGCCCCTCCAGCGGGAGAGGCTCTCGCCCAGTGACGGGGCAATCATGACGAGTTTATCAAGGATAAGCAGTATCCCGATGGCACTCGCGCTCACAAGAGCTCGGTTGAGGGCTATTTCGCTCCAGACCATCAGTTCCCGCGTTTTGCCTTGTATCCAAGGGACAGGAGTATGTCGGTGACCTTGTCCCTCTGGTCTCCCTGGATGAGAATCTGACCGTCGGAAGCACTGCCGCCCACGCCGCAGCGGACCTTGAGCGTCTTGCCCAGGGCCGCGAGGTCCTCTTCGCGACCGACGAAGCCGTCCACGAGGGTGACCTGCTTGCCGCCGCGCCCCTTGCGGTCTATGCGCACGGTGAGCTTCTGTGCGGAAGGTTCCGGGGTCTCGGCCTCGGAAGTCTCCCCGGTATCATATACGAAATCGGGATTTGTGGAATAGACAACGCCCAGTCTTTTTTTCCAATCGCCGTCAGACATAAAACAATTTTTGCAAAGATACGATTTTACTTCGTATATTTGTAAGTTATGATAACACCGAAGAAGTTCAAACTCTGGCATCACATCGGCGCGGCTGTCGCGCTGGTCGTGTCGGCCGTTACCTATCTGCTTACAATTGAGCCCAGTGCCTCTTTCTGGGACTGCGGCGAATTCATAGCCTCATCGTACAAGCTCGAAGTCGGACACCCTCCGGGAAACCCTGTCTTCCAGCTGATTGCGCGTTTCTTCACCATGTTCGGCGACAACATGCACGCCGCCATTCTGGTCAACGCCATGAGCGCCCTGTGCTCTGCCCTTACGATATTCTTCCTCTATCTCACTATAGTCTGGCTCGCTAAGAGGCTCTTTAAGCCCTCTGAAGAGGGTTACACCGCCGCACAGGCAGTGGCAATCATCGGCTCCGGCCTCGTCGGCGCCCTCGTTTATTGCTTCTCCGATACGTTCTGGTTCTCCGCGGTCGAGGGTGAAGTCTATGCGATGTCCTCGCTCTTCACTGCCCTTGTGTTCTGGGCCATGACCATGTGGTACGACCACGCTGACGAGCCTCATTCGGGCCGCTGGATAGTGCTGATAGCTTTCCTTATGGGCCTCAGCATTGGAGTGCACCTCCTGAACCTGCTGGCCATCCCCGCGCTGGTGTTCATGTTCTACTACCGCCGCAGGGAGGAGAAGCCCTTCACCGGAGCAGAGCTCGTCAAGGTGTTTGCAGTAGGAGTTGTGATTCTGGCAGTCATCCTGTTTGCCATAATCCCCTGGCTCCCGAAGCTCGCCGCATATTTCGACCTGCTGTTTGTCAATGTGTTCGGCCTGCCGTACAATTCAGGCGCTGCTTTCTTCGTCCTTGCTCTGCTGGCCCTCTGCTTCTGGGGTATTTTCGCCACCATGAAGCGCGGCAAGTTCTTCTGGAACACCGCACTGCTCTGCCTTACCACCATCATAATCGGATTCTCCGTCTTCAGCCTGGATATAATCCGTTCGGCCGCCAAGACTCCCACCAACGAGTACCAGCCCGACAATGCATTCACTCTCGTGAGGTATCTTTCCCGTGAGCAGTACGGCAAGAATCCTCTCGTGTACGGTCAGTATTACGGAGCCTCCTACGACATCAAGACCACTACCTACTGGGCTCCGCTGGACGGACGCTACGAGAAGGTAGCGGGACCCATTGAAGCGGCCTACAAGTCTTCCGACAAGATGCTCTTCCCCCGTATGTGGAGCAATACCGGAGACAGCAGGACCCTGGAGTTCTACTCTCAGTACAACAATGGCGGACGCAAGCCCTCGCAGGCTTCTAACCTTGCGTATTTCTTTGATTATCAGCTAGGCTGGATGTACTGGCGCTACTTCATGTGGAACTTCGTCGGCCGCCAGAACGACATACACAGCCCTTCGCCGGGAGAGCTTTTCGCCGGCAACTGGGAGAGCGGCATACGCTTTATTGACGAGGCCCGCCTCGGTGACCAGAGCGACGCTCCCGCCATCCTTGCGGACAACAAGGGCAAGAACCATTATTTCTTCCTGCCCCTGCTGCTGGGACTTCTGGGACTGTTCTTCCAGTTCGGCAGGGACCGCCGCGGCTGCTGGCTTACCTTCCTCATGTTCTTCATGACGGGTATAGCAATTGTGATTTACCTCAACCAGCCGCCTTTCCAGGTGCGTGAGAGGGATTATGCCTATGCCGGCTCCTTCTACTTCTTCAGCGTCTGGGCGGGACTCGGTGTAGCCGGGCTCATATCCCTGGTGTCCAAGCTTCTGAAGGGCCGCGCCCCCAAGCTTGTCGCCATTGCGGCTGCGTGCTGCTGCCTCGGCGTGCCGGTGCTCATGGCATGCCAGAACTGGGACGACCACAACCGTGCAGGCCGCCGCACCGCAGTCGAGGTTGCCCGCAACTATCTTAATTCCGTGGGCCCTCACGGCATCCTCATCACCCACGGAGACAACGATACCTTCCCTCTCTGGTACGCCCAGGAGGTCGAGGGCTTCCGCACGGACGTGAGGATAGTCAACACTTCGCTGCTCGGTACCGACTGGCACATCGACCAGATGAAATGGGCGGTCAACGAGTCGGCCCCACTCGACCTGCAGGTAGACCAGAGGCAGTACCTGTACGGCACCAACGAGTACATCCCCGTTTACGATACCCGCGGCCAGGAGATGAAGATCTCCGATGTGATGAAGATTTTCCGTCATCCTGACGCCAAGCTGCCTCTTGCCAGCGGTACCAGGGCGGATTACATACCTTCGCGCAAGATCGTAGTCCCCGTGGACAGGGAGAATGTGATTAAGTATGGCATACTGCCCGCTAAATACTACGACCAGATCCCCGAGAGCATAGTCCTCACTATCCCCGAGGGCAAGGATGCCATCACCAAGCCCGAGCTGTTCGTGCTGGACTTCCTGTCCTGTTACAAGTGGGACCGTCCCTTCAATATGCTCAGCTACGGTGGCGACATCAACATAGGCATCAAGGACTACCTGATGTCCGACGGCTATTCGTACCGTTTCATCCCCCTGAGGAACACTCCTACCGCGACCTCCAACGGTCCCGTCGTCGATACCGACAACCTGTATCGTCAGATGAAGGAGTCTTTCAGCTGGGATGCTCTCGCTGCGGATGATTGGTTCATCGACTACCAGAACTATTACACCCACCTGGGATCCTCATCCGTGAGGTCTTATTTCCAGCTCTGCGCCGATGCGTTCATCAGGGCGGGGGAGTATGACAGGGCGGCCGAGGCTCTTGACAAGTGCATGGAAGTATCGCACCGTCTGCCTCTCGACTGCGTCCCGCTTGGGTTCAGCGGCGCCAACTTTATGCTGCTGCAGATCATCGACGACTACTACGCCATCGGCAGAGCGGATACAGCCCGCATACTCGCATTCGACTTCGCGTCCGAGCTCCTGGTTGGGGTTCAGTTCTATTATGGCTTCTACGAATATGCCAAGAGCAACTTCGAGCAGGAGGTCAACTATGTTTACTATCTGATTGATGTCATGAAGACTTACGGCGACAAGGCTGCCGCAGACGAGCTGGACAAGCTCCTTCATTCCATCGCAAACGCTTCGTAATGCCTCAGTTCCCCAAGGATAGCTGGAAGGATTACAGCCTGCTTGACAGCGGCCGCGGCATGAAGCTGGAGCGCTTCGGGTCCTATGTGCTCGAGCGTCCTGAGCCCAAGGCCCTGTGGGAGCCGACGATGTCCCGTGCTGAATGGGACAGGCTCGTGCATACAGTATTCGCGCCAGGAGCGGGATTCGGCCGCGCCGGCAAGGAAGACAGCGGCACCTGGGAGCGCCGCCGCACCATGCCGGACCAGTGGCATATAAGCTATCCCGGCGAAGGTTTCGGGCTTGACCTGAGGCTCGGACTCACCGCCTTCAAGCACGTGGGCGTGTTCCCCGAGCAGGCTCCCAACTGGGAATACATTTACAGCAATACCAAGGCCCTCCCAGGCACGCCGAAGGTGCTCAACCTCTTCGCCTACACAGGAGCTGCGTCCCTCGCTGCCAAGGCTGCGGGAGCTGATGTGACGCACCTGGATTCCGTCAGGCAGGTGGTCACCTGGGCCCGCGGCAACATGGAATCCACGGGTCTCGAAGGCATACACTGGGTGGTTGAGGATGCCATGAAGTTCGCCTCCCGCGAGGTGAAGCGCGGCCATGTCTATCAGGGCATAATCCTCGATCCGCCGTCCTATGGACACGGTCCGGACGGGGAGAAGTGGAAGCTTGACGAGTGCCTCTTCGACATGCTGCGCATGGTATCCGCCCTGCTGGACCCGGAGCACGGCTGGATGGTACTCAACCTCTACTCCAACGGCTACTCCGCCGCTCTCGGCGAGACTGTTGTCAGGGAGGCTTTCGGACTTAAAGACTATACTGGAATCACCTCAGGCGAGCTGGCCCTCCGGGACGGCTTCGGCAAGGTGCTCCCTCTAAGCATATATGTAAGACTTAACAGATAAAAACATGCAGAAATTCATTGATTCCTATGACTTCACCGGCAAGAAAGCCATCGTGAGAGTTGATTTCAACGTCCCTCTGGACGAGAACTTCAAGATTACCGACGACACCCGTATCCGCAGGGCCGTCCCTACCCTCAAGAAAGTACTTGCAGGCGGCGGCTCGCTCATAATCATGTCGCATCTTGGCCGTCCCAAGAAGGTCGATCCCAAGTTCTCCCTCAGCCACATCGTTGACCATGTGAGCGAGTGCCTCGGAGTACCCGTGCAGTTCGCCCCCGACTGCCAGAAGGCTGATGCACAGGCAGCTGCCCTGAAGCCCGGCGAGGTTCTCCTGCTTGAGAACCTCCGCTATTACGCAGAGGAGGAAGGCAAGCCCCGCGGACTCGCTGAGGATGCTACCGACGAGGAGAAGAAGGCTGCCAAGGCCGCAGTGAAGGCTTCCCAGAAGGAGTTCGTTAAGAAGCTCGCTTCCTATGCTGACTGCTACATCAACGACGCATTCGGCACCGCACACCGCGCTCACGGCTCCACCGCCCTCATCGCCGAGTACTTCCCCGAGGACAAGATGTTCGGTTACCTCATGGAAGGTGAGATCAAGGCTATCGACAGCGTCCTCAAGAACGCCGGTCATCCCTTCACCGCAATCATCGGCGGCGCCAAGGTGTCCAGCAAGCTCGCCGTGCTCGAGAACATGCTCGAGAAGGTCGACAACCTCATCATCGGCGGCGGTATGGGTTACACTTTCATCAAGGCCAAGGGTGGCAGCATCGGCCGTTCGCTCTGCGAGGATGAGCTTATCCCTCAGGCACTTGAGATTCTCGCCAAGGCCAAGGAGAAGGGAGTCAACATCTATCTCTCCGTACAGGCTGTCGTGGCCGATGACTTCTGCGCCGAAGCCAATACCAAGCTGGTCCCTGCAGGCGAGATCCCTTCCGACTGGGAAGGCATGGATGCAGGTCCCGAGTCTCTCGATCTCTGGGGCAAGGTGATCCTCAGCTCCAAGACCATACTCTGGAACGGTCCTGTCGGCGTGTTCGAGATTCCGACCTTCGCCAAGGGTACCCTCAAGATTGCCGAGCTCCTCGCTCAGGCTACCGAGGCAGGTGCTTACACCCTCGTGGGTGGCGGTGACTCAGTCGCAGCCGTGACCCAGATGGGTTACGCCGACAAGGTGAGCTATGTCTCCACCGGTGGCGGCGCCATGCTCGAGGCCCTCGAAGGTAAAGTCCTTCCCGGCATCGCTGCGATACAGGAATAGTCATTCCGGGCCCTCTTTGAGTCATTCCGGCCAAAGAGCCGGAACCGAGCAAAGCGAGCTCCGAGACCGAAGGGAGCGAATCTCCTCTCGCCCAACGCGTCGAAACGAGCCGTCTGTGCCGAGCTGAAAAACGCTCGTCCCAGGCGGCTCATTCCGACTCCACAACGCCCTCGCTCTCCTTGCTACTCTTGCTGTTTTCTATAACTGCCTTATAGTGAATTAATTGAAGAAAACGCATAGGGAATTTGCCTTATGCGTTTTTTACAAGCTGTTGAATCATAATTCGTTACGGAAAACGGCCGCCATTCCGGGCAAGCGAAGCGCGGGCGGGAGTCTTTTTGACGAAGGCGAAGATTAGCAGGGCGGCGCCGGCGAGGATGAAGGGGATGGACAGCAGCTGCCCCATGTTGAGAGCCATGCTCTCCTCGAAGCCGACCTGCGGCTCCTTGATGAATTCGATGAGGAAGCGCATGCCGAAGCAGCCCACGAGGAAGGCCCCGAAATAGAATCCGCGGGGCGTCCAGTCAAGCTTGCGGGCATACATACGGACCAGGAACAGTCCTAGTACCAGGTAGCTGAGGGCTTCGTAGAGCTGCGTGGGGTGCTTGGGCTCAGTCTCCCCGCGCAGGTCAAATATGAATCCCCACGGTAGGGTAGTGACGTCGCCATAAATTTCCGAATTGAAGAGGTTGCCGAGCCTGATGCAGCAGCCGGCGAAGGCGACGGTTATGCAGAGGTGGTCCATAATCCAGAGGAAGTCTATCCCTTCTGACTTGCCGTATTTGCGTGCAAACCACCACATTGCGAGCAGCAGCGCTATGGCGCCGCCATGGCTTGCGAGTCCACCTTTCCAGGGCATAAATATCTCCGTCCAGTGCTCTGCGGAGAGATAGTACGACGGCTCATAAAAGAAGCAGTGCCCAAGTCGTGCGCCAACGATGGTCGCGACCAGCAGGGTGATAAGCAGCGGGTCCATGAGTTTGAGCGAAATGCCCTCCCTCTCGAAGAACCATTTGAACAGATACCAGCCTGCGACGAATCCTGCCGCAAACAAAAGCGAATACCACCTGATGCCGAAGCTACCTATGTGGAAAAGCACGGGATCTACGTGCCAATGAATGAAAAGCAAGTCCAACATGTCGCAAAAATACCATTTTTCTTATTAAATTTGCAAGAATGAGTATTTAACATAAATAACCACAGATATGGAAAAGATCTTAACGAATACGAATTATTCCGAGATAGTCGCGGGCTCCCAGCCTGTGATGATAGACTTCTGGGCAACCTGGTGCGGCCCCTGCCGCATGCTCTCTCCTACCGTCGATGAGATAGCCTCCGAGTGGGGCGACCGCGTCACGGTAGCCAAGTGCAACGTCGATGACGCCGAGGAGGTTGCCGCACAGTTCGGCATACGTAACATCCCCACCCTCGTCTTCCTCAAGGACGGCAAGATAGTGGACAGGCTCGTGGGCGCAGTCCCCAAGGCCGAGATCGTAGCCAAGCTCCAGAGTCTTATCTAAAAGTCAAAAAGCATGAAAAGAATTATTGCGACCATAGCAGTCGCCCTCCTTGCCGCGGCATCACTGCACGCAGAGGGCAGGCCGGGTTTTGTAGGAGGATTCGCCTCCTCGACCATGAGCCTCAAGGATGTCAGCTTCAATTCCACCAGCGGTTACTTCGTCGGAGTGGCTTACAACCAGCCCCTCCTGCTCGGTTTCGAACTGCAGCCCCAGCTCACCTACAATGTCAAAGGTACCGAATGGGAGCAGATCAAGGCCAATATCGGTTATCTTGAGGCCGGCATCCAGGCACAGTGGGGTATCGAGCTGCTGGGCCTCGCCAAGGTGTATGTATTCGGCGAGCCGTTCGTGGGATATGCGCTGAACGGTACCACCGACTACAGCAATTCGCTTGAAGGCGTCGCGCTGGACGCACTTACCGGTTCCAAAAAGGTCAAGGTGGACATGTCTGAAGTTGGCAACCGTCTGGAGTACGGTTTCGGCATAGGTGCCGGAGTCAAGGTCATTGATCACTTGCAGATTTACTTCAAATACTACTGGGACCTGAATCCTACAGACCTGGGCGATTACGTCGACACTGTCAAGTCAAAGCTCACGGATCTGGGCAACGCCAAGTTCAACGGGCTCATCATCGGCGCAGGACTCTTTTTCTAGTAAATGACCACACCACTCAAGGCCGCGCTCGCCGGGATGGTTGACTCCGGCAAAGTGCCCCATGCCATACTCTTCCACGAAGATGACGGCGGCGGGGGCGTAGCCGTGGCCTTGGAGTTCCTGCAGTACCTGTTCTGTAACAGCAGGCAGGATGGGGAGCCCTGTGGTGAGTGTCCGTCTTGCAACAAGTTTTCCAAACTGATTCATCCGGACGTACATTTCATTTTCCCGGTCAATCAGGGGACCAGCCGCGACCACCTCAAGGCCTGGCGCTCCCTGGTGCTGTCGAAGCCTGGCTTTACCGAAGCGGATCTCTCCGCCGCTCTCGGGATTGAAGGCAAGAGCTCGCTCATTGCCGTCGCCCAGGCCCGCGAGATCCTGGATACCCTCAGCCTGAGTGCGCTGGAGGGCGGTTACAGGGCAGTGCTGGTCTATCTCCCCGAGAAGATGAACCAGGAGGCGGCCAACCGGCTTCTCAAGATGATAGAGGAGCCGCCGGCGCTTACGCAGTTCGTGCTCATAACCCATGCTCCCGAGAAGGTACTCGTGACCATACGCTCCCGTTGCCAGACCCTGAGGATTGCCCCTTCGGGCCAGACTGGGGTTGCGGGGGAGGAGCAGTTCGGACCCCTGTTCGCCTCACTTATGGACTCCCTCCTGTCCGGCAGTCTGCTTGATGCTCTCGAAGCAGGAGAGCAGATCGCAGCACTTCCTTCGCGTGAGGATGCCAGGCGCTTCTGTATCTATGGCGCTTCGAGGATAAGGGATATCTTCGTAGTGCAGCAGGGCGGCAGCCTCGGTGTCGAGCCTACGGCTCAGACGGCCCGTTGGGCGCGAGCGGTCCGCAAGACCTTCCCGCACAACGCGCTCGACAGTTTCACCGCCGCGCTCAAGCTCATTGAGCGCAATGTCAATATCAAGATAGTGTCCACCGACCTGGTGGACAGGCTTATGACCAATCTATGAACGAATCCATACAATACGACTGCAATCGCGGCTGCGTCCGCACCAGCATGCCTGAGACGGGGGAGCCACAGTGCACCTACCGTGCCGGCTGCTGCAAGCTTGCCGACCACAACTGGCTCAAGGGAGCCGAGGACGGCACATTCGCAGACCTCTTTGAAGTCCGTTTCAAGAATACCCGCAAGGCGATATACCGCAACGATTCGGCGCAGAAAATAGCCGTCGGCGACCTTGTGATAGTCGAAGCCGCCACCGGTCACGACCTCGGCATGGTTACCCTCTCGGGGCCGATTGTGGCGCGCCAGATGAAGGCTAAGGGCATAGACCCCGAGACGGCCGAATTCAAGAAGATACTCCGCCGCGCCCGCCAGTTCGACATCGACAAGTGGGTTGGAGCGATTGCCCGCGAGCAGGAGACTATGGTTGGCGCCCGCCGCATAGCTGCTGAGCTTGGGCTGGAGATGAAAATTGGTGACGTGGAGTTCCAGGGTGACGGGAGCAAGGCAATCTTCTACTACATAGCAGACGGCCGCGTGGACTTCCGCCAGCTCATCAAGGTGCTCGCTGAGGAGTTCCATATCCGTATTGAGATGAAGCAGATAGGAGCTCGCCAGGAAGCCGGTCTCATAGGAGGCCTCGGCATCTGCGGCCGCGAGCTCTGCTGCGCCAACTTCATCACCTCCTTCCAGAGCATATCCACTGCAGCGGCCCGCGTGCAGGACCTTTCGCTCAATCCCCAGAAGCTCGCAGGACAGTGCGGCAAGCTCAAGTGCTGCCTCAATTACGAGGTCGCCGCATATCTGGATGCCCAGAGCCGCATCCCTCGCGTGCAGGGGCCGCTCGAGTTCGAGGACGGCCCGGCATGGCTCCGCAAGACCGACATACTTGCCGAGACCCTCTACTTCTCCTACGACAAGACTTCCGATGCGGAGCTTTTCCCGCTGAGCGCCGATGAGGTCCGGGAGATCCAGGAGATGAACCGCGACGGCATCAAACCCGAGTCCCTCAAGGAGGGCGTCGAAGTCTCCGCTCCGGAGTTCATAACCTCCGTGGGAGACGACAGTATCTCGCGTTTCGATGCTCCCAAGCGCAAGCGTAACCGCGGCCGCGGGCATGGACGCAAGGGCCGCAAGGAAGGAAAGGAGGGTAAGAATGGGGCACGGTAAACTCCGTAAATTCGCTGAGAATGAGACCTTTGCCTGTCTGGTGCAGCCGGACGGGCGTGAGATACTCGCGGACGGCTACTCGACACTTCGCGACCATCCCCTCAAGGGACATTGGTTTGAGGGTAGCGGGGCTCCGATTGTCCTGGAGCTCGGCTGTGGGCGCGGCGAATACACCGTCGAGCTGGCAAGGCGTCATCCGGATATTAATTATATAGGAGTAGATATCAAGGGAGCGCGCCTGTGGAGCGGTGCGAAACAGGCGACGCAGGAGGGGCTGAGCAATGTCCGCTTCCTGCGCACCCGTATCGAGCTGATTACGGCGTTTTTTGCTCCCGGGGAAATCTCGGAAATATGGCTGACCTTCTCTGATCCGCAGCTCGGGAAAGAGAACGCGCGACTTACTTCGCCCCTCTTCCTGGAGCGCTACAGGCAGTTCCTTGCTCCTGACGGCGTGGTACATCTCAAGACCGACAGCCGCTTCCTGCACGAATACACCAAGGCGCTCTGCGCCGACAATGGTCTCCCCATCCTCGCCTGCACCGCTGACCTTTATTCCGAACATAGTCATTCCGGGCCCCACCCGGAACCTCATCCATCGCGCCAGGGTGTGTCTCCACAACGCTCGCGCGCAGTAGGAGATTCGCTCCCTTCGGTCTCGGAGCTCGCTTTGCTCGGTTCCGGCTCTGCGGCCGGAATGACTATTCAGCCGGAAGTTTACGAGGTGCAGACCTACTACGAACGGATGTTCCTCGAGCAGGGCTATAAGATAACCTATATGGCTTTCCGTCCGGGAGGTGCAACGCCCATCGTGTCCCCCGCATCTTTTGACAAGGATTACTGGAGGGCGGCCGAGGGTCCTCGCCGCACCTTCTCCCATAGATAATGAAAGGAGCGAAGAAAATAGAGATACGCAACAAGAAGGCCTCGTTCGACTACGAGTTCATCGAGACCTATACCGCAGGCATAGTGCTGGTCGGATCGGAGATCAAGTCCATCCGGGCCGGCAAGGTGTCCCTGCAGGAGTCGTATTGCTATTTCGCCGGGGGAGAGCTCTATGTCAAGGGCATGAATATCGCGACCTATTTCTGGGCCTCCAAATGGAGCTCCCACGAGCCAGCCCGTGACCGCAAGCTGCTCCTTACCAAGAAGGAGCTCCGGCATCTGTTCCAGGCCGACAAGCAGAAGGGCCTCACGATTGTGCCTGTAAAGTTGTTCATCTCCGACGAGGGTTATGCCAAGCTGGTGATTGCGCTGGCCCGTGGTAAGAAGGAGTACGACAAGCGCGAGACCATCAAGGCGAACGACATCCGTCGCGAACTCGAACGGGGATGATTCCGGCCGGTTTCAATAAGAGTGATTACGATATGCTCTGCGTGCTGGGGCCTACGGCTTCGGGCAAGACGCGCTATGCAGTGCAGCTGGCAAGGGAGCTTGGGGACTGCGAGATAATCTCAGCCGACTCCCGTCAGGTTTATCGCCGCATGGATATAGGCACAGGCAAGGATCTGGAGGAATACGGTGAGATCCCCTATCACCTGATAGATATAGCTGAGCCGGGGACTCAGTTCAACGTATTCCTGTACAAGGAAGCTTTTGCCTCTGCTTACGATGATATCCGCAGCCGGGGCAAATTCCCCATCCTGTGCGGGGGTACAGGCTTCTACATCACCGCCGTCACGCGGGATTACGATTTCCGCACCCACAGCCCTCTCAGCGCTCCTCGTCCGGCCGTCTCAGGACCTTACGGCGAAGGGGCATATGCTTCAGGGGCAAAGCCTTCAATAGTCATTCCGGGCGAGCGAAGCGAGACCCGGAACCTCCGTGTGTTCTACATCGGGACGGATGTGTCCCGCGACGAGCGGGTCCGTCGCATCGACCGCCGCCTCGACGAGCGCCTTCAGTCAGGTATGATTGAGGAAATCCGCGGCCTCCTGGAGTCCGGCGTCAGCGCCGAGGTGCTCCTGTCCTATGGCCTGGAGTACCGTTTCGTCACCCTTTATCTGCTTGGCGATATCGACTATGCCACGATGCGCGAACGCCTCGCCATCGCCATCCACCAGTTCTCCAAACGGCAGATGACCTGGTTCCGCGGCATGGAGCGCAGCGGAATTGACATTCACTGGGTTAAACCCTAAACTTCCCTAACCCAACATTCGTTGAGGCGGCCTAACCCTATCTCAGACCCACCAGCGGCCAATTAGGTGCCTCAATGGCACCAAAAAGGCCCCGTTGAGACAGGCAAAACGGCTCTGAGATGCCTACATGGTATACTTCCTGCCTCAACGAATGTCGGGTTGAGTATTGTGTTTAGAGAATTGATAAAAATGGGAAGGATGTGGAGGGGGCCTGCCGGCGGAAACGCGCAAGCGCTTCCGCCGTGGATGCTCACGCATCCGGGGCCGTTGGCCCCGCAGGCCCCCTCCACATCCTCCACACCTCCTCAATAGCGCTACATTTTTACAAAAAAGGCGACACACCTTTTGGTGTATCACCTGGAACCAGACTGCTATATCAGAAGCCGAATAATCGTTTTTGGAGTTACAGCTTTGATATTAAATCATCAGCCAGAGTGGCTTCCATCAAGGAAAAAGCAAACCATTTCTTGCCTAAATCTTTGAGTGAGGCTCCGAGATGGTATACCTCATCGTCTATTATCAGAAAGCGGTCGTGTGCTTTCTTGAATACCTTTACATGAATGGCAGGGTACTGCGCATCATGTTTGGCTATGTCCAATTGGAGCTGCTTGGAAATATTCAGGGTATATACGGTTGCATCAACGCATGGCTCCCGTTTGTCCAGCATGGTCAGCACTGTTTCATCTACGTAGTTATCTATAAGCAAGATTCTGGACTTGGCACTTTTGATAAGTCGGGAGGCGAATTCATATGCCTGGAAAATTTGCCCATCGTAGAAAATGCCAGCTACAGGAGGAAGTGCGGTTTTTACGAAGAAATCAATCTTCTCTTCTGTTTTAGCAACTCTGCGTTCCAACTGCTCTAGGCGTGGATTGATTGCATAGCCGCGAAGCAGGTACTCTTTTAAAATGTTTGATGCCCATTTTCTAAAGTATGTAGCATATCTGGAATTCACCCTGTATCCGACAGAGAGTATCATATCCAGATTGTAGTAATTCTGAAATCGCTTTACGTTTCGCCCGCCCTCCCGTTGAACCTGTGCAATTTTTGCACAAGTTGAGTCCTTTTCCAACTCGCCGGTTTTATAAATATTACCAACGTGGCGAACGATGACAGACCTATCTACACCAAACAGTAGTCCCATTTGTGAATGAGTCAACCATACAGTCTCTTTTTCTAGTCTTACATCCAATCGTACAGTATCACCCGGATTGAATATAACGACCTCTCCATTAGTGCTTTCATTTTGTTTATCAATTATCTTTGCCATAGGTCAAACATTTTGGCTAAGATAACAAATATTGACCTAAAAGCGGATAGTGCTTTAAGGTCTAAAAGACAATATAGTAGCTATTAAAGTTACCTCTCGCTCAACGAAGTTGCGCGGTCGGTGTAGAGTATGCCGGCGAGGTGGTCGTTCTCGTGCTGGAAGATAACGGCGGTGAAGCCGGTGACCTGTTCGGTCGTGTCACAAAGAGTCTCGGGGACGGTATATTTGATGGTGATGTCCCGGTAGCGGGGGACCATGCCGCGCCATCCTGGGATGGAGAGGCAGCCCTCCGGGCCCTCGACGGTTTCGCCTCGGGTCTCGATGACGGCTATGTTGGGATACACTTCGAACGGCTCACCTTCCTTGTCGAAACGCTGTACTGCTATGACGCGGCGAAGGATTCCAACCTGGGGCCCTGCGATGCCGACTCCGTCCTGCTCGGGGGAGGTGACGGTGGCGACGAGCTTCTCGCTGAGGTTCCTGAACTCGGGGGACTGCAGGTCCTCGTCGGAGAGCCAGGTGCAGGAGGTCCTGAGTATCAGGCTATCTTCCTGATTATTAACGGTGAGCACCCTCATGACGTCCTCGCGGGCGCCGAGGAGCTGCTTCTCTTCGCGGGTCCAGTCGCCCTTGGGGGCGGTGCAGGACGCGAGGAGCATGACTGCCAGAATAGTCATTCCGGGCTTGACCCGGAATCTCTTTTCATACTTATTCATATACCAAAGCTCTTTTTGATATCATCCACGGCATCCAGCTTCTCCCATCCGAAGAACTGCACCTCGCGAGGCTCGCCCTTGACGGTGACGACCTCGCGGTAGGGCTTGCGGCCTACGTGGCCGTAGGCTGCTGTAGGGGCGAAGATGGGGTTGCGAAGTCCGAAACGGCGCACGATGGCAGCCGGACGCAGGTCGAAAAGGCCTGCCACGCGGGATGCGATCTCTCCGTCGTTCATATCCACGTGCGCGCTGCCGTAGGTCTCCACGAACACGCTCACAGGCTCGGCCACTCCGATTGCATAGGCGATCTGCACGAGGCATTCGTCACACACGCCTGCGGCGACCAGATTCTTAGCTATATGGCGTGCCGCATATGCACCGCTGCGGTCAACTTTGGATGAATCCTTCCCGGAGAATGCGCCACCGCCGTGAGCGCCGCGTCCACCATAGGTATCAACGATAATCTTGCGGCCCGTGAGGCCGGTATCTCCGGCAGGCCCGCCGATCACGAACTTGCCGGTGGGGTTGACATGCAGTATATAGTCGCCCTTGAAGAGAGCTGCAGTGCGCTCAGGCAGAGAAGCGATAAGGCGTGGGATGAGTATTTCCTTCACATCCTTCTCAATACGCTCGTGCATCTCGGCTTCGGGAGCGAAATCATCGTGCTGGGTACTCAGGACTATGGTATGGACTCGCACCGGGTGATGGTGGGAGCTGAATTCGACGGTGAACTGGGCTTTGGCGTCCGGCCGCAGGTAAGGCATGAGCGCGGGCTCGTTATGACGGATATCTGAGAGTATCTGCAGCAGGCGGTGCGAGAGCGAGAGGGCCAGAGGCATGTATTCCTCAGTGTCGCGGCATGCGTATCCGAACATCATACCCTGGTCGCCGGCGCCCTGAGCGTCTTCGCTGCCGCGCTCGACCCCTTGCAGGATGTCGCGGCTCTGCTCATGCAGGGTGCTGATTACCCCGCATCCGGAGGCGTCGAAACCATACTCGGACTTGGTGTAGCCAATACGTGCAATGGTCTTGCGCACGGTCTCCTGGATATCGACATAGGCATCCTCGGAGCGTACCTCGCCGCCGACTACTACGAGCCCTGCGGTGCAGAAAGTCTCGCACGCCACCTTGGCGTCAGGGTCCTGGCGCAGGAATTCATCCAGGATTGCATCTGAAATCTGGTCGGCCACCTTGTCGGGATGGCCCTCGGAGACTGACTCCGAAGTGAAGAGATAGTTCATTTTAGCATTGTTTTTTGGCGTGGTTGCAAGCAGTCAAATCTTTCCACGCGGGTTGTTAATAAGCGGTGCAAAGATAGTCAAATTTTTTGTTTGAATTTACGCTGTTCGGTTGTATCTTTGTCCCCGGTTAGAGAAGTATAGTTGTTTAATCATAATACTTTTTCCTATTAACTCTATGAACAAACTTTTCAAAGCTTTGTTGTCCACTGCGGCAGCAATGTGTTTTGTCGTGTCCGCCTACGCGCAGGTCACGACCGCCAATCTGGCCGGTAAAGTTGTTGATGACAAGGGCGCTGTGACCGGTGTCACCGTCATTGCCACTTACAATCCTACCGGCACCCAGTACTACAGCATCTCTGATGCACAGGGCCAGTACCGTATCAACGGTATCACCCCTGGTGGCCCTTACACCGTGACCGTCGAGATGCTCGGCTATCGCGGCATCACCGTCGAGGGAGTGTTCGCACCCCTTGCCGAGACCTCCGTGGTTAACGTCAAACTCGAGGACGAGTCCATCAGCCTCGAAGGTGTCGTGCTTGTAGCCGACGCTTCCGAGTCCGGAATGAACATCCGTCGCAGCGGCGCCGGCACATCCGTAAGCCAGCGCACCATGGAGAGCCTGCCGACCTCTACCGGCCGCAGTCTCAATGACATTCTGCGCCTCACCCCTCAGGCAACTACCGGTGGCAGCGGTTTCGCAGCCGGCGGCGGTAACTACCGTTCGTCCTACATCACCGTTGACGGTGCTGCTTTCAACAACGCCTTCGGTATCGGCTCCAACCTCCCTGCAGGCGGCAGCCCCATCTCCCTCGACGCCATCGAGCAGATGTCCATCAACATCACTCCTTACGATGTCCGTCAGGGTGGATTTACCGGCGCAGCAGTCAACTCTGTGACCAAGAGCGGTACCAACGAGCTCAAGGTCTCCGTCTATGACTACTACACTTCCGGCAAGATCAAGGGTGTCAAGTATGCCAACGCAGACGGCTCCGTCGGCGAGCTTCCCGCATCGGACGCAGTGAGCAACACTGTCGGTGCCAGCATCGGCGGTCCCATCATCAAGAACAAGCTCTTCTTCTTCGTCAACTTCGAGTACGAGCCCAAGACCAGCCCTGCTACCAGCTGGCTCACCAACGACGGTACCTGGGCTGCTGACGGCAAGGGCAGTGTCCACCGCCCCACCGCCGCTCAGATGGAGGACATCAAGTCCTATCTCAAGCAGACTTACAACTATGATCCGGGTCGTTACGAGAACTTCTCCGTTGATACTCCTATCATGAAGATACTCGGCCGCGTCGACTGGAACATCAACCGCGACAACCGCCTCACCCTCCGCTACAGCCAGGTAACCCGTAAGGGCATCTCCCTCGCTTCCGACTCCGTCAACCCCATCGGCGACGGCGCTGTGAACGTAGGTTACGTCAAGAAGACCGGCGGCCGCAAGACCTCCTACTGCCTGCCTTTCGAGAGCGCTTACTACTACACCGAGGATAACTTCTACTCCTTCGCAGGTGAGCTCCACAGCCGCCTCTTCGACGGTAAGCTCAATAATACTCTGCGTGGTACATATTCTCACCAGAATATCCCCAGAAGCTTCTACGGCGATCATTTCCCTACCGTTGACATCCTCGAGGAGACTGACGGCGTGAAGGGTGTCCTCACCACCATCGGTCCCGATCCCTTCACCTACGGCAATCTCCGTGACGTAGCCACCATGGTGTTCACCGACGAGCTCAGCTGGACTTCCGGCATCCACAACTTCGTTACAGGTCTGCAGTACGAGCACAACCGCACCAAGAACGGCTTCATGCAGGGCGGCGCAGGCTGGTACACCTTCGCATCCTGGGATGACTTCAAGAACGGCGCACTTCCCGTGTCCTTCTGCATCACCCACGGCAACAACGACCAGCTCGCACAGGTATTCCCTTCATTCGACTACAACCAGGCTTCCGCTTACATCCAGGACGAGATGAACATCAGCGATAACTTCAAGCTTACCGCAGGTGTCCGCTTCGAGCTTCCCATGTATCCCAGCATCGAGGGCAACGAGAACAAGAACTTCACCAACATCTATGCAAGCTACGGCGGTTACAAGACCTCCGATATGCCCGGTGCAAAGCTCAACGTCTCCCCTCGTATCGGCTTCAACTGGGACATCCTCGGTGACCGCAGCCTCATCCTCCGCGGTGGCACCGGCGTTTACACCGGCCGTATTCCTTTCGTCTGGATCGTCTCCGTCGCAGGTAACTCCAACTGTCTCCAGAACCAGGTTATTATGCACGCAAGCGAGATTGCCGCTTCTACCGATGGCAAGATCGACGGTGTTACCATCCCTCACTTCCATACCAATGTCGCTGACATAACCGCTGAGCTCTACGGCGGCACCTTCACCCGCAACGAGAACCTCGCAGCTCCTTCGGCAACCACCATCCTTGACAAGAACCTCAAGATGCCCACCACCTGGAAGGCTTCCCTCGCTCTCGACGCACAGCTTCCTTGGGGTATCAAGGGATCCCTCGAAGGTATCTTCAACAAGAACTTCAACAGCACCGTAGTCCACAAGCTTGGCTACACCACCTCTACCGTACAGCTCCCCGGTGAGCCCAGGGAAAGGATATTCTACAACACTATTCCTGAAGTTGGCAAGATTCATCCTTACTACATCACCAATCCTGCTGACGGCACCGCTCAGGGCTACTACGCTTCCCTGACCGCCTCCCTCAAGAAGGACTTTGACTGGGGCCTCAGCCTCATGGCGGCTTACACCTACTCCGCTTCCAAGAGTCTGACCGATGGAGACGGTGACCAGGTCACATCGCTCTTCGACAACAACATGTACTGCGTAGACGGCCCCAACCACGACGAGCTCGGCTACTCCTCCTTCGTGTCGCCTCACCGCGTTATTGTCAACGCCAGCTACACCATCAAGGAAGGCAAGCACCTCGCCACCAACCTCGGCCTGTTCTATGAGGGCTACAACTACGGCGTCGTAGGTACCTACGGAGCATCCCGCTTCAGCTATACCACCGATACTGACTACACATGCGAAACCGCTCCGGCAGGTGTCCACGGCGCTGCTAACCTCATCTACATCCCTACCGCTTCCGAGCTCGCAGCAATGCCTTGGAGCAGCGCAGAGAACAAGGCAGCCTGGGAAGCTTACATCACCGGTGACAAGTACCTCAGCAAGCATCGCGGAGAGTATGCAGCACGCGGCGGCGCAGTCATGCCTTGGTTCGGTGTGCTTAGCGCAAAGGTCTCCCAGGACTTCATCTTCAACGCTCTCGGCAAGGCTCACACCCTCAGGCTCGGTGTTGATCTCAACAACCTCGGCAACCTCGTGAATCCTGCATGGGGCACCGTCAAGCAGATCAAGTCCTCCGGAGCCATCTCCTACAAGGACGGCGTGTACACCTTCAACGAGGCTCAGTGCAAGTTCGACACCTACGCAGACGCTGCTTCCACCTGGTCTGTCCTCTTCAGCGCCCGCTACTTCTTCTAGTCGAAAGGCCCTAAAAGGGTAAGACTATAACACAAAAGGAGCGACCCCGTCACGGGGCCGCTCCTTTTGTTAATAACTTGTTGAAAACAAAATTTGTCCTTGCGCGTGCGAGCGAGTAATTTTGTGGTCTATTGGATTATAATACCATACAAACGTATCAATTCATAACCAAACCATGAGAAAAACCATCAAGAGCGCGTTGCTGATCCTGTCGGCAATGCTCGTGGGGACTGTGGCATTTGCGCAGGTCACCACATCCTCGATGAACGGTAAGATTTCCGATGAGGCCGGTCCCGTCGCAGGGGCTGTCGTCACGGCAGTCCACCAGCCCACCGGTTCGCAGTTCTACGCTGTGTCCGATGCCAAGGGTACTTACCGTCTCAACAACATCACCTCGGGTGGTCCGTACACCGTGACCGTCTCCTGCCTCGGCTATACTCCGGCGGAGTTCACGGACATCAGCGTTGCGCTGTCGGATAACCTGATTCTGGACGTAAAGCTCCTCGAAGAGAGCATTCAGCTGCAGTCCGCTGCGGTTGTTGCCGAAGGAGGACTGTCCAACATGCGCTCTGAGAGGGCCGGTGCAATCACCTCCCTCGACCGCAAGCAGATCAACGAAGTGCCTACCGTCTCCAGGAGCCTCAACGACCTCCTCAAGATGGACCCCAACTCCTACGTCTCCGGCAGCTATGCCTACATCGGAGGAGCCGGCTACCGTTCTTCGTTCGTAACTGTCAACGGTGCCGCGTTCAACAACGCTTTCGGTATCGGCTCCAACCTCCCGAGCAACGGTTCGCCTATCTCCATCGACGCTCTCGACCAGGTGTCAGTCAGTGTGACTCCCTATGACGTGCGTCAGAGCGGCTTCACCGGCGGCGGCATCAACGCCGTGACGAGGTCCGGTTCCAACAAGTTCGAAGGAAGCGCCTACTCCTACTTCAACAACCAGAACTTCAAGGGTGTATGGGTAGGTGACAACGAGCTCACCCGCACCGAGTCCCAGTATCTCATGTACGGTGCCCGCGTCGGCGGTCCCATAATCAAGGACAAACTCTTCTTCTTCGCCAACTTCGAGATTGAGAAGAATGTCACTCCCGGTCCTTCACGCGTAGCCTCCACTCCCGAGAAGCCCTACACCAACGGTAACGACGGTGTAGCCCGTCCTTCCGCAGATATCATGGACGGCATCAGCGCTTTCCTGAAGGAGAAGTACAGCTACGAGACCGGCCCTTACCAGGGTTATTCCGCTGCAGACAACGGATTCAAGATCCTCGCCCGCATCGACTGGAACATCAACCGCAACCACAAGTTCAACGTTTACTACAGCCAGTCCGTAACGAGCGGCGACCCTCTCGCCCCTTCGACTTCAACGAGCGGCCTTGGTGACCGTAACTTCACCGCCAACAGCCGTCAGGCAATGACTGCAATCTACTACAAGAATGCACGTTACTATCAGGGCAACTCCTTCAAGTCCGCTTCTGCCGAGCTCAACTCCCGCTTCTTCGACGGTAAGCTGGGCAACGTCCTCCGTGCGACCTGGTCCAACCAGGACGACTCCCGTACCGTGGACAGCTCCGAGTTCCCGTTCGTAGACATCGCGGTTGCAGGCAACACCTACACCTCATTCGGATATGAGCTGTTCTCCTATGGCAATGTCCGTTACGTCAACACCGTCAATGTCACCGACGAGCTCACCCTGTCAGCCGGCATCCACAATGCTCTGCTCGGTATCCAGTATGAGCACAACAACACCAAGAACGGTTTCCAGAGGTTCGGCGCAGGTTACTACCAGTTCGCTTTCGACACCGAAGAAGAGCTCCGCGCTGCAGTCAACAACGGCACCCTGCTTGACAACCCTGCACAGTTCGCGATCACTCACTCTCTGAATCCCGACCTGTCCCAGGCATTCCCTCAGTTCGACTTCAACCAGCTCTCCATCTATGCTCAGGACGAGATCAGCTTCTCGCCCCGCTTCAAGCTGACCGCAGGCATAAGGATTGACTTCCCTATGTACCCTGCTCTCAATACCTACAACGAGCAGGTTGCCACGACTCAGCTCCGTGAGACCAATGGCAACGGCGGCTACTACGACACCTCGGCTCTGCCCAAGACCACGGTGATGTACTCGCCCCGTATCGGCTTCAACTGGGATATCCTCGGTAACCGCGATCTCGTGCTCCGCGGCGGCACCGGTGTCTTCACCGGCCGTATCCCCTTCGTGTGGATAGTCTCCCAGGCAGGTGACTCCGGTGTCCTGCAGGTTACCACCACCCGCGTGGCAGCCAAGGGCCAGGAAGTCCCTTCGTTCACTACCGACCGCATGGACATGGCAACCCAGCTCTACGGCACGGTTGACCCTTCGACCTTCAGCCAGATGAGCATCAGCTCCTGCACCCTCATCGACGAGAACCTCCGCATGCCTCAGACATGGAAGAGCTCCCTCGCCCTCGACGCCAACCTCCCCGGCGGCATTAAGGCCACCCTGGAAGGCGTTATCAACTACGATATCAATTCCACCGTGGTGACCAACCTCGGTCTCAAGGATCCCGTCTGGACACTCAACGGAATTGACAGCCGTCCTATCTACGGCGCTACCTATGACAACAAGCTCACTGCCGCTTACATGATTACCAACGGCAAGTACAACGGTTGGTACTACGCAGTGACCGCCAAGCTCCGCAAGAGCTTCTCATGGGGTCTCTCGCTGCAGGCTTCCTACACCCACGCCGCCGCACGCAACATCTTCGACGGCTCGGGCGACCAGCCTTACAGCACCTGGAACGTGCCCTACACCGTGTACGGCAACAACAGCCAGGAGCTCAGCTATGCCGGCTACGTGATGCCTCACCGCGTCATGGCCCAGGTCAGCTACGCAAAGGACTATGCCAAGCATTTCGGCAGCCAGATCTCCCTCTTCTACAACGGTGGTCCTCAGGGCCGCACTTCCTACACCTACACCTCTACGATTGTAGGCGACGGTGGCGCAAAGAACCTTATCTACGTGCCTAAGAGCAAGGATGAGCTGACTTTCACCGACTACACTCCCGAGAAGTGGGACAAGGTCTACACCGCCGAAGAACAGGCCCAGGATTTCTGGAACTTCATCGAGCAGGACAAGTACCTGAGCTCCCGCAAGGGTCAGTATGCCGAGCGTAACGGTGTCGTCCTTCCCTGGTCCAACCGAATTGACCTCAAGTTCAACCAGAACTTCTACTTCTTCACCGGCAGCAACCACCACAAGCACACTGTGCAGCTTGGCGTTGATATCCTTAATTTCGCCAACATGCTCAACAAGAACTGGGGACATGCTTACACCGCACCCGTCATCCAGATTCTCGATGCTACCGGTTATGTGGCAGGCGCTCCTTCGACCCCGACCTATCACTTCAGGGCCAACGGAACGGAGCGTATTACCAGTTCCTTCACCGACAGTATCGGCTTCGGAAGCACCTGGTCGATGCAGCTGAACCTCCGTTACATATTCTAACAGCAAGAAAGAAAAGCCATGAAACTCAAGAATATACTTTATCTTGTTCCCGCTCTTCTGCTCGCATCCTGTGACCTCGTCGAGTTCACCAATTACGAAGAGATCACTCCCGGCACCATCAAGACGGACATCACCTCCGTCGAGAGCGGCATGGACGGTGTCTCCAAGACAGTAGCCCTGGAGTCCGTGACGGCATGGACTGCAAGCAAGGTCGGTGAAGATACCGACTGGTTCTCGGTAAGTCCCGAAAGCGGAAGCGGCAATGCCAGCGTCACCATAACTGTGAACGCTTTCTCTCCCAAAGACCTCGCCCGTGAAGCCATAGTGCTGTTCACTTCCGACGACGGCTCCCAGGCCGGTGTCGCAGTCAAGCAGGCATGGGCTGAGCCCAAGACCTCCTTTGTATTCCACAAAGTGGAGAGCGTTGTCTCCGGCAGGTCCTACCTCATCGTTGCGAACGGCCTCGGCCTCGCCGCAACCCCTCTCAGCGGCAGCTACGGCTACCTCTATGATCCTCAGTCCATCCTGGATGTTGACGGCACCGTCAACCTCACCAGCAAGACCTGCGCATGGACATTCCAGGCCATTGACGGCGGCTTCGCCATCATCGCAGCAGACGGCCGCTACATGTACCAGAAGGGCACATACAATTCCTTCAATGTCAGCAACGGCATGAGCGATGCAGAGGGCCAGTACGCATGGACCGTAACGCCTCAGGGCGACGGCACTGTCAAGATCTTCAATGTCGGAGTCGAGAAGTACATGCAGTACAGCGTAGGATACAGCAGCTGGGGCTCCTATGGCGGACCTCAGGAGAATGCGGTCTTGCCCGTCCTCTACGAAGAGGAAGTGGACCCCAACGCCGCAATTCTCATCGCTGAGACCGATGCCATCGAGGTTGCAGCTACCGACAAGACTGCCTCCTTCGCAATCACCTCCGGCTCAGCATGGGTCGTTGACTGCGATGCAGATTGGATTGAGTCCTGCACCGAGGGCGGCAACGGCGACGGCGAGGTCGTACTCAGCTTCGGCGAGAACAAAGATTTCGACGCTGACCGCGTAGCCACGGTTACTGTAAGCGGCTCCGGCCTCACTGCAGTCGTTACCCTTACCCAGAAAGCTCTGGTCCCGTCCCTGTCCGTTGATCCCCTGCAGATTTCTCTCGCTCACAGCGAGACTTATGCAACGATCAACGTCACCGCCAACGTCCCCTGGACTGTCAGCGGTCCCGAGGGCGTGTATGTGGTCCCTGACAAGGGCGAGGGTGATGCTGTCGTGGAGCTGTTCATGCCTTCTAACAGGACCGCAGGCGACATCGTCCGCAATTTCGTTGTTGCAACCACTTCCGAGAGGGTACAGACCAAGAGCTATGAGGTCGTGCTTACCCAGAAGACCGGACTGGCTTACAGCCTGCCTTACACCGAGAGCTTCGCTCAGGATCTCGGCGCTTTCTCGGTTGAGAATGTCCTCCTGCCAGCAGGTGCCACCACCATCTGGGCACACTCCGGCAATGCCAATTACGGCGCCAAGGCTTCTGCATACATCAACAAGCAGAGACTGGCCTCTGAGAGCTGGCTCGTATCCCCGAACCTCGATCTCTCCGAAGTAAGCAGCGCGACTGTATCTTACACCATCTGCGCATCCAACGGCGTGACCGGACAGTATGACGATTACTGCTACGGCCTCGTCATTGAAGGTGACAAGACCACCAAGGTAGACCTCGGCTTCGGCGCAAGCTACAAGGGTGGTTACAAGTGGTTCGACGGTACCGCAGACCTCAGTGCATGGGCCGGCAAGACAGTCAAGTTCGCATTCGTCTACAAGTCCACTTCCAGCAACTGCGCAACCGTTGAGGTCAAGAATGTCGCCGTGGAGGCTTACGCAACCTTCAAGAGCATTCTTGCACGCGGTGCGGGCAAGTACGACGGCAGGGCTTATGTCGTAGCTGTCGGCAGCACCAATACCGTACTCTATGACGGCACCGGCTACATGTTTGCATACGAGAAGGCCAAGGCCAGCAAGGTCGGCGACTACGTGAACCTCAGCGGCAACGTAACCGTGTATAACGGCTGCCTCGAGTGGAATAACCCGAAATTCACCGTAGTATCCAGTGGCAATACCGTAAAGCACCCCGAGCCTGTCTTGATCGACGCTGCGGAGTTCGCCGCCTACAAGGCTGCTCCTTCAGTGAAGTATGCCAAGGTTAAGGGCACCAAGTCCGGCTATTATGTGAACGCAGAAGGCGTAAAGGTCAATGTGTACTCCAATGAGAACATTCCCAACGCCAATGTCGAGGTCCTCGGTTACACTATCGGCTACTACTCCAAGAATGCCTGCATCAACTTTGTGGTATCCTCATGGAGCGAGGCTTCCGATGAGCCCGAAGAGGAAGTTTTCTACACCCTCACCCCGACTGCCGGAAGCAACAACGGATATGCTACCAACTGCGACATCGAAATCGGAGGTATTACCTGGAACCTGACCGGCAACTCGACTACTGACCCCTGGAGAATCGGAGGCAAGAGTCTCAACGCTGTCGATAGGGAGCTGTACAGCAAGACCGTCATCGCCGACGATGTCTGCAAGATAGTCGCTACCCACGGAACCTCCAACCTTGCGGTCAACTCCGTGAAGCTTACGGTCTCCAGGAATGCTGACTTCTCCAGCCCTGTTGACGTGCTTGACGGCGGTGCTTTCGCTGCAAGCGCAGAAATGACCTTCGAGCGCCCTGCAGGACATTCCTGGGCAGGCTGCTACTACAAGATCACTTACAACGTGACGGTCGAGGGCAGCAGCAACAAGTACCTCCAGTTCGTGAAGGGCGAGTTCTACAAGTAGAGCCGTCCCTCACGCACTCTGAAAAGAGCCGACCCGCATCCCGGGCCGGCTCTGTTTTTGCTCATCCCGGCCTTCACAGTAGTCATTCCGGCCGAAGAGCCGGAATCTCTTTTGCTAGTTTCAGTCAAAATTGCTATATTTATCCGATTATAGGCTAATTGCGACAAACCAAAGCAAAACAATATGAAACTCAACCACTTGCTCACAGCAGCCGCCATCGCGGCAATGGCTCTGTCTTCCTGCGAGAAGCAGGAGTCCCTCGCAACATCCATCACCGTTGATCCTGCGACGATCAGCGCATCCATGGATGAGCATTCCGAGTTCGTAACCCTCACTACGGACGGCTCCTGGACTGCATCCAGCAGCGACAAGACTGCAGTCCTCGCCATCAAGCCCTCCAGCGGCGGCGCAGTGAAGGGACAGAAGGTGGAGATTATGCTCTCCAAGAACACCGGTGTTGACCGCACCATTACGATTGACTTCGGCTCCTCCAAGCTTAGCAAGAAGTCTGTGGTAATCAATCAGGCCGGTGAGAAAGGCGCTGACGACATCGAGACTATCAGCTGCGCAGACTTCATTTCCAAGGCTGACACGAAGACGGATTACCGTCTGGTCGGTGAGATCACCTCGGCAATCAACGAGGATTACTGCTCATTCGATATGAACGACGGCACTGCTACCGTGGTGGTCTGGACAGTCAACAACAAGGACGAGTGGAAGAATGTCGTCAAGAAGGGCGGCACCGTGACCGTACACGGCAAGTATCAGCTCTACACCGATAAGAACGGCAACTCCAAGCACGAGATGGTGGACGCCTACATCGACAAGTTCGAGCCCAGGCACGTCGAGACCGTGACCGTAGAGGGCCTCGTGATGGCAGTGTCCGCAAAGTCCTTTGTCCTGAGCACCGCTGCAGGCATCGAGTATGTCTTTGCCGATGCGCTTCCCGGCGTCAAGGTAGGTGACATGGTGCGCGTAGAGGCTGAGGCCGGAGAATACAACGGACTTCCTCAGTATGAGAATCCCAAGACCACCATCGTATCCATGGACAACGCGGTCAGCTATCCTGACCCCGCCGTCCTCGATGCAGCTGCACTCGATTCTTACAATACTTCATACGGATTCGTGAAGTTCTCCGGCAGCCTCGTGAAGTCCGGCAACTATGTCAACATCGACGTGGAAGGTGCAACCCGCAAGGGTTCCATCTCCTATCCCGTGGAGGACTATGCTGATATGAACGGCAGGAAGGTTGACCTCACCGGTTACTTCGTAGGTATCAGCGGCAATATCTATTTCAACATAGTAATAGTCTCCATTGAGCTCAGCGCCGACCAGCCTGACCTTACTCTCGCCCATCCCCTCACTTCTGGTGTGACATGGACCCTCGGCAACAAGGCTTATGACAAAACCTCCACCGGCAGCAACGCCCAGACTGCCACTGTCAATGCCACTAGCGTGGACAACCTCCTCAAACTTGGCACAAAAAAAGCTAACGGTGATGCCACCCTGCATCTTCCTGCGGGAGTCGCAAAGC
>CAMZEI010000003.1 GCA_947305815.1 uncultured Bacteroidales bacterium
GCAGGAGGTCCTCAGGGACGAACTGCTTCTCGACCACGAGGCGGAACATGTATTCATTGAACCACTCGTCCGTCATGATGATGTTGCCCTTGTAGCCTGACTTGGCTCCCCAGCTGTTCTCTACCATCCATTTCTGAGGGATGCCGTCCTTGAGATCGACGGCGATTAGCGTCATGGCGTGCGAAGAGCCGCTGGCGTGGGTTGCAACCCTCTGGCGCTTGTCCATCGTGAACTCGACACCCAGCAGTGCGCCGTAGTCGAAGTTGCGCAGGTCCGCGACTCCGTTGCTGCGGTTGAGGAACTTGCCCACGTCGCAGGAGAAGTACATGGCCTTGTCGGCCTTGATGGACGCTATGGCCATCTCCTTGATGCGCTCTATGGGGAGGTTGAGGTAGAGCCAGTTGTGACCGTCGTACAGATGGCGGTCCCACTCTATCTCATAGACCTTGCCGTATTCGCGGCAGGGATCGTTCATAAGCATCACATAACCGTCCTGCAGGTCGTAGCCGAGCAGCTCTGCGTAGTACTCCTGCGGGGTGTAGGTTTTGCCCTTCCACTCGAACTCCGTGGGAGGAGTGCCGAGGCACAGACACAGTATGCGGTAGATCTCGCAGAGCATCTCGGTCTTGCGGTTCTGCAGCCAGGCGGGTATCTTGGATTTCTTGACCCCTGCGGGATTCTCGCGGAGCTCCAGTCCGTATTGACGGAGCAGGGTCTTCATCTGGGTGGCGTACTGCGAGGTACTGTTAGCAATCATGCTCTCGGTCATGACTTCGGCGGGCACAAGGCCGTATTTGGTCACGAGGTCGGCGACTCCGGTGAAAGTGCCGCCGTCACCTATGGGGTGGCTGAACAGCCAGTCCACCTCGCGGTCCTCGATGGACTTGTCGCGGGTGTCGATGACCGCCTGCAGGAACATGTTGGACTTCTCCAGCTGGTCCCAGAAGAAGCAATATGCCTGAGAGAACTGGAAGTCACCCAGGTCATGCCTGGTGATTGCTGCGGCCCTCAGGACATTGAGCCCGGTGAACAGCCAGCAGCGGCCGCTTTGCTTCTGGTCCGTAATGCCTTTGGTCTTCACCTTGTCGGAGAAGTGGGTGTCAATCATTGCTGCATTGTCAGCGTTGGCAGAGAGCACGTTGATTGAAGCTGCGTTGAGGGCATTGCGTATGGCCTTGTCGGAAGCCGTCGGGGTGTAGCTGCCGCGTATGCGGCCGAGCATCTCGGGGGAGATTCCTCCCTGGGCAAACGCGCTTGCGCTGAGCATGATGCCAAGGGCTAGAAGCAAAGTCTTTTTCATATTGCTGTGTTATTTAATGACTATCCTTTCGATGCGTCGGGGCACCGAAGTGAGTATTTCGTAGGGTATGGTACCGAGTATCCCGGCGATTTCCTCGACGCGGGGGTCCTCTCCAAATATGGTCACCGTGTCACCCACCGCTGCATCCACTCCGCTGATGTCTATCATGCACATGTCCATGCAGATGTTGCCGACCGTGGGGACTCTCTTGCCGCCAAGGCTGAACGAAGCAGCTCCGCATCCCAGATGCCTGTTGATGCCGTCAGCGTATCCCACAGGGATGGTGGCAATCCTGAGGCCTCCCTCGGGGATAAGCCCGCGGCGTCCGTAGCCTATTGTGCCGTCGCCTGGCTGCAATTCCTTTATCTGGAGTATCTTAACCTTAAGCGAAGCGACCGGGGAGAGTTTCACTCCGGGCAGAGCGCTGATGCCGTACATGCCTATGCCGACGCGTACCATATCCATCTGGTACTGAGGGAAGCGCTCAACTCCGGCGGAATTCAGCAGGTGCCTCATGGGAGCATAACCGAGGGCGGCTTCAATCCTGTTCGCCATGGCTATGAACTCCTTGGCCTGACCTGTGGTGAAAGTGTCCTGCGAAGGGTCTTCTGCCGCGGCGAGGTGCGAATATACTGACTTGACCTTCACTTCGGGGTGCTCCGCGAGGAAGTCCAGCAGGGCAGGCAGTTCCGATCCCACGAAGCCGAGGCGGTGCATACCCGTATCGAGCTTGAGGTGTATGGGATAGCCGCTGCGGCCGCTGGCTCTGAGTACCGAGCAGAGGGCTTCGAGGGCATAGAGGTTGGGTATTCCGGGCTCGAGCCTGGCGTCCGTTATCTCCTCGAAGAAGTCCGTGCCGCAAGTAAGCACCATGATGGGCAGCGATATGCCGGCGGCGCGCAGCTCCAGACCCTCGACAGGCAGGGCTACCGCCAGATAGTCGGCCCCGAACGACTGCATCATCGAAGCGAACTCCACGGCTCCGTGCCCGTAGGCGTTGGCCTTGACGAGCACCAGCATACGGGTGTCTTCCCGCAGCAGACCCCGGAAGTAATCATAGTTGCTCCGGCATCCTCTGAGGTCGAGCTCGAGTCTTGAGAAGTCATTCTGTCCCGGCATAGAGTGCAAAATTAATCATTTCCGCTGAATTCGACGAGTTCGTCGGTCCTTACGAACCACAGCGCACCTCGCACATCCTTATAGCCCATCTGCCTGTACAGCTTCATATATCGCTGTACCTGAGCCTTGTAGCCGGGATGCATGTCTCCGAATTTGTAGTCTATCACAGTCACACGGTCTCCGTCTATGACGACATGGTCGGGACGGTATTCATTCCCGTAGCTGTCGATTATCGTGACTTCGTTGTAGCAGCGCCCGGTGAAGAACTCCGGATGCGCGGCTATCCTGCCAGCCAGCAGGCTCCTTGCCTCCTCTGCTCCGTCGCCGGAGATGGCTCCCGATGCGACTGCCTTTGCCACGGCTGCATCCAGGCTGTCCGGCCCCGTGACATCCTCAAGTATGCCGTGCAGGGCTATGCCAGCCAGCCTCGGCGATGCTTCTACTCCGCAGACTCCGTCTTCGCCGAAATAGTCGGACGCATCTGAGGAAGGCTTCAGCCTGTTTCCCATTGCGATTGACCTGAACTCGGAGCGCAGCTCCAGCATCTCTGCGCTCTCCTTGCGCTCCATGCGGCTGAAGTCGTAGGGCTCGCCGTACACATATTCGTCCATGCCGCCCACATAGTGGTAGAGCAGCTCCGCGAAGTTGCCGTAATGGGGATTCTTGCCTACGCTGTCGCGACATTTCTTGCTCGGCTCTGCGGCTATCACATGCAGGCTCTTGCACGCTCTGGTGAAGGCTACGTAGAAGAGGTTGATGCTATCCACCAGCTGCTTGCGCTTCTCATCCTGCAGGTAGGGGCCGAACTCCGTGAGCTCGGTGTCATTCGTGAGGTTTATGGGGAAGATGCCGTCGTACAAGCCGCTGCGGCACCATTTAAAGTCGTTCCTGTACAGCTTGACCTTATTGGCAAAGGGGAAGATGAGGTGCTCGAACTCCAGTCCCTTGGACTTGTGGATGGTGAGTATGCGCACCGCATCCCCGCCCTGAGGCGAACCTATTGAGGGGTCGCTCTCGTCCCAATGCTTAAGGAACCCGCGCAGGTCGTTGCCGTAGGTGTCGGTCCAGGTCTGCACATTGTCCAGGAAAGCCTGTATGTAGAGGGATTCGCCTTCGGTCTCGCCGGGTCTGGACTCGCGCAGCCGCCTCAGCAGCTCATGGCACAGGTCCACCAGCGAATGATAGCTTGCAGGCAGCTCCACTCCCAGGTCTCGGGACAGGAAGCCGCTGAGCAAGTTGTCGGGATTGTCCACGCAGCTAAGCAGCGAAGCGAGACGGCGGACTGTAATGGAGGATTTCAGGAGCAGCGAATCGTCTGAAACGACAGCTATGCCTTCGGCTATAAGCCGGGACGCGACTGCTGCCCCGTCAGTGTTGGTGCGGGTAATCACCGCTATGTCCGAGAGTTGAGCTCCGGCGGCGACGGCATCGCGTACCGATTCCACGACGGCATCCAGCTGGTCATCCCGGAAACTAACCCTGACATAACCTCTCTGAGGGTCTCTGGTCCTGGGGGTCTGCGCCACATCGGCGTAAATATCCTCCACGTCTATCTCGACGGCCGCGTAAGCGAAGAAGCTGTTGTTGAAATCTATTATGGCCGGTTGGCTGCGCCAGTTGTTGTCCAGTACCTCTACGTCTGCGCTCGGGAATTCTTCCTCAACTTTACGGGCAAGCAGCGACCAGTCCGAATCCCTCCAGCGGTAAATGCTCTGCTTGACATCGCCAACCACCAGACTGTCGCCACCTGAGGCTTCGCTTTCGCGCAGCAGAGGCAGGAAATTCTCCCACTGTATGCGCGAAGTGTCCTGGAATTCGTCCAGCAGGAAGTGCCTGTAGCGCACACCGGTCTTCTCATAGACAAACGGGGCGTCGCTGCCGTCGATTATGTCGCGAAGTATGAGGTTCGACTCATCCAGGCACATTATGTTCTTCTCCGCGAGCAGCGCATCGAATTCGCGGTAGAAGTCCTCCGCAACTCCGAGGCTGAACACTGCCTTGTGCACTGCCAGCGCGGTGAGGTAATTCGTGTAATGCTCTTCGAAAAGTTCGGCCAGCTCCTTCGAAGCGGCAAGCGCCTTCTTGCTCGGCATCTTGACCTTTTCGCCCGGCTCGAACTGCACTCCGAGATTGTCAGCCTTAGCCTCGAAGGACCGGATTATGCGCCAGCACTCCACACCAGTCTCCCAAAGCTTCTTCCTCGTGAGTCCGTCGGTCTCAGCGACGCCGGCCTGTTCGCACATCTGCCTGTGGTCCTGGTTCTTGAGCAGCTTGCCCATGTCGTGCAGACGATCCTCTATTTTGGGACGGCCTCCGGTTTCGAGGCTCCTTGTGATATCGGCTCTCAGCCATCCAAGCATGTCGGTGCTTTCCTCGGTCAGCGAGTCCAGGATTCTGTCCATGGCTTCGTTGATGAGGGCTTCCCGTTCCAGCTCGATCTGGTAATCGGCCATCTGGCCTATTTCGCGTGCGAACGCCTTGAGGGCGGTCTGGAAGAACTTGTCTATGGTGCTGACCGCAAAAGCTCCGTAGTCATGCAGGATGTCGATGAGTATTTCGCGGGCACGCGGATTCTTATCAGACATCGCCGCCAGCTCTTTCAGTATGCGGCTCTTCATCTCGGCGGTAGCCTTGTTGGTGAAGGTTACCGCGAGTATGTGACGGTACTCCCGGGGGTCTTCGCTGTTTAGAAGCAGCTTAATATATGTGTGCGCGAGCCTGTAGGTCTTTCCCGAACCCGCGGATGCCTTGAGTATATTCATCGTCCGCAGATTTTTTTGAAGTCACACCATTTGCACGATTCCCTGTCCTCCGTGCAGCGGAAGGGTTTCTCGGGGTCGCATATAGTATCCAGGAGCTCCTTGAGGCGTGGTGCCATGAGGCGGGAGAACTTCGCGCACGCAGGGGCGCTCAGGATACCGTCGGTAAAGAGTCTGGCTGTCTGGTAGATAGCATTGAGAGTTTGCCTGCCCTTAGTCTCGGCTGTGCAGAGCAGACCGTATATCCACATCTGCAGGGCTATCTTGGGGCGTTTGGTGCTGTCGTCTCCGAATATGGCGTCCACCACCGCCTCAGCATTGCCGTCTTCGATAAAGATGTCTTCGTCGCTTACGTGTCCTGTCTTGTAGTCCACTATCCTCACCTGCCCCTCATGCAGGCTGTCCAGACGGTCTATAGTGCCCTTCAGCTTATAACCTTCGAAGTCGCAGCGCTTCGTGCGCTCCAGATCGATTATGCTGAAAGCGTTGCTCTTCTCGCTGTGGAGCAGGTTCATATCCCGTTCGAGCACCTTGCGCACATAGCGGCAGAGAATATCCTCCGTAATTATATTGCGTCCCTTCAGCTCTATGCTTCCGAGGCTCTCGAGTATGCCTGCGCGGACCATGTCCCGTATGGCGCTGTCGTCCTCCAGTATGCTGCGCAGGTACTCCGCATCCACGCGCCCGCCGGCCTTCTCGTAGATGGACTTCATCACGTCGTGGAATACGCTTCCCGTCATGCCAGCATCCAGGTCATCCACGGCTTCGTTCTCCTCCCTGAGCCCCTGTACCACTTCGTAGTAGAACTTCACCGGGCACTGCAGGTAGGATTGCAGGCGAGAGGGGGAGTATTCGTAGGAGCGCAGCAGCTCTATGTCCTCCGGGGTCTTGGCTATATCCGGCAGGATCTCGGGCTCGCGCGGCGCAGCACCTGCCACATAATGCTTGACATCCACTCCGAAATGCAGCTCCATCTGGCTTATGTAGCGGCTGGGCTCTCCCGAGCGGGAAATCTCCGTGCGCGAATCATAGAGCATCCACAGCTGGCGGCATCTCTGGATGCTGCGGTAGAAATAGTATGCCCAGACGGCATCCTGATGCTCGTAGGTGGGCAGCCCGAAGCCGCGGCGCAGCTCCGCTGGGATAAACGAGGCGGCTACATTCCTGCGGGGGAATATGCCTTCGTTGCAGCCAAGTATTATCAGGTTCTCGAAGTCGAGGGCGCGAGTCTCCAGCGGGCCCATTATCTGCAGGCCCCGGACCGGTTCGCCCTTGAACGGCACCGATGCTCCACCGACGAGTCCGCCCAGCAGTTTGAAATATGTAGCCGGCTTAATCTCCAGCCGATGCGACTGCAGGCGGCCTATGGCCAGATGGAAGTCCCTTGCGAAATCCAGCTCCAGGGACATGTCTTCCTTCTCTTTGAGCAGGGGAGCGAGGGTCTCGATAATGCGCTTCTGGTAGTCCTCTATTGCGGCTATCTGTCCGGCATCGGCTTCCCCGGGCTTATCTGCCACGGGGGTGAATACGGTCTCCAGCAGAGGATCTCCCTTGAAAAGATCCTGTGCGACATAGTAGCGGGCCTGCTTAGCTATGTCCGCTACAGCCGCAAGGCCGGTCTCGGAGAGGCAGGATTTCAGAAGACCCGACGACAACACTTCGCTGACTGCCTTATGGTAGAAGAACTTGGTGCCGTCCTTGTCGCGCACGTTCTGCTGCAGGCGCGAGATGGCGTTCATCAGAGTCCAGAGGCCGGATGCCGACATGGGATAGCCCATGGTGACATTGACATTCTCTATTTCCTCCGGTATGGAGTTGAGTACGCCCATCAGGGCCTTCTCATCCGGGAGTACGATTGCGGTGCGTATGTCTGTATGCTCCAGGCGCGAGAGTATCTCGGGTATGAGGCTGGCCTGCCCGGCTGCGGAAGGGACGCTCACTGCGTGTACCTCGGGGATGCCTACATCGGAGGTATCGAGCGCAAAGGCCTGGGGGAAATCGCGCACATTGCTGTCCATGAACATGCTGGCGCGCCCCCTGGGATTGCGTATCATGTCGCTGCAGTAGTCCCAGCAGAACTCGGCTATCCCGGCGTCGCGCATACGGCGCATCAGGCGCCTTTCGCATTCGTTGAGGGCGTTGAGTCCCACGAAGACGAAGCCTTCCGTCTCAGGGAATCCGGCCGAAGTGATATCCACTGCGCTGTCCGTGGAGAGCCTCTCGGCGGTGTCGCGGTATGCCATGCCGTCGTAGCTGAGACCTTCGGCGCTCAGTGTCTGCCGGAAGCTCCTGTACAGGGGGAGCATCAGGTCCCATATGGAGAGGAACTTCTCCTTGTAGCGGCCGGGTGTCTTGAAATTGCCTAGGAACCTTTCGAGAGCCTCTTTCTGCACCGGGTCCAGATAGTCGAAACTGTCCTGCAGGCGGCGGTAGTCGGAGACGTTGGTGAATATGTGCGAGGGGTCCACGAGGTACTTGTCCACATCGTCGAAGTCGCTCAGGATCACCCCGCCCCAGTATATGAACTCGTCAAGGCTCTCAGCCTTGGGATTGAGGGCCTTGTAGCAGTCGTAAAGCCTCAGCAGCAGGTGTATCCTCTCTGCTGATGCCTTACCTGACAGTGTGTGGACGAACTCGTCCTGGGTAATCAGACGGGGCAGTATCACGGGGATGCCTTTCTGCCTTGCGATGGCTCCCAGTTCTTTGCGGAAAAACGCAACCGCACGTCTGTTGGGGAATATAAAGACCTTGCTCCCGATACCGCCGGCATCGAAATAATGACGTGCTACCTGTCCCAGAAACGTCATGGCCGGTGGGATATTAGCGCAGATCTACAATGGTCCAGTCTTCTCCAAGACCGGTGGTGTCAAAGCGAAAAGCCCCGTCGTCTTCGGAAGCCGGAGTGAAAGTAACGTCCATAAGGTTGAGATTGCTCACCGAGCCGAGCCATCCGGCAGGGTCAGTGAGGAACTCCTTCACGCCGACTGCGTTCTCTATGTAGATTTCCCTGCACTCATCGTCTACAGTCCAGCGGGACTGACCGTCGCAGTAGATGGCCAGGCCTGCGCCGCTCGCGAAATAGCAGTTGTGCTGGGCGAGTATGGTGCCTTCGAGAGTGATGTCCACGCCGTCAGGTCCGGCAATGGTGCAGGAATAGTGCAGCGAGACCCTCTCGTCGCCAAGCCTTGACAGTATCCCTTCGACCTCCTCTCTGTCCTGAGCTGCAAGCATCACGGACGACAGGATGGCAATTGCGATTATTGAGAGCAGTCTTCTCATCGTTTAAGCAAATCAAGTATGGTTTGTAACTCCACGAGGTCCCTTACAAGTACGGCGCGGGGTTTCGAGCCTTCCTGAGGGCCGACTATGCCTGCGCTCTCGAGCTGGTCCATCACCCTTCCGGCTTTGGCATAACCCATGCCAAGACGGCGCTGGATGTCCGAGGTGGAGCCTCTCTGAGTGGTCACGACCAGCCTTGCGGCTTCCTCGAAGCGCTCGTCCAGATCGTCGAGGCTGGCTGCATCACCCTCACTGCCGGATTCTGCGGGAAGCGGCAGGTAGTAAGGAGTATTGTAGCTCTTGCCGTAGCCATGCTGGGCTCCGATGAACTTAGTGATGCTCTCTGATTCAGCACCGCTGACGTAGCCGCACTGTATGCGCTCGTTCTCGATGCTGGCGGAGAAGAGCATGTCTCCGTTGCCTATGAGCTTCTCTGCACCCGGAGCGTCGATTATGGTCATGGAGTCGGTCCTGGACGCTACCCGGAAGGCTATCCTCATAGGGAAGTTGCTCTTGATAAGACCGGATATGACATCTACCGAAGGCCTCTGGGTTGCGAGTATCACGTGGATACCGGCAGCACGGCCTTTCTGAGCCAGACGTATTATCGAGTTGGTGATGCTGCGGCTGGAATTGCGGGCTTCGCTGGATGCCCCGACCGTCATGGTGAGGTCGGCGTACTCGTCCACAACCGTTACGAGATAGGGGAGGAAGCGGTGTCCGTTCTGAGGATTGAGCTTGCGCTCCTTGTACTTCTCGTTATAGAGCTTGATATTGTTGACTCCGGCGGCGCTCAGCAGCCCGTACCTCTCGTCCATTTCCAGACAGAGGGAGTGCAGTATCTTCTCGGCATCCTTGGGCGACTTCACTATGGCCTTATTGCGCTCGTCCTCTTCGGAGTTGGCTTCGGGGAGCACCGCGAGATAGTGGTGCAGCAGATTGGAGTAAGCGGAGAACTCGACCATCTTGGGATCGATGAACACGAACTTCAGCTCCGACGGGTGCTTGCTGTACAGCAGCGAAGCGACGATTACATTGATACCCACGGACTTACCCTGCTTGGTAGCACCGGCAATCAGCAAGTGCGGGGCGTCCGCAAGGTCGAATACCTTGACTTTCTGGGTGATGGTATAGCCTATTGCCACCGGCAGGTCAGCCTTGCTCTCGCGGAACGCATCGTCATTGAGAAGCGCCTTCAGAGGGACGATGGACGCGGAGTCATTGGCCACCTCGATGCCTACAGAGTCGTTAAGCGTGATTACGCGCACTCCGTTGGCGTTAAGGGACATTGCTATGTCTTCCTGGAGTCTCTTGATATCGCCTATTCTCACTCCCGGCGAAGGATACACCTTGTAGAGCGTTACGGTCGGACCCACAACGGCCTTGACGTCATCGATGCGTATCTTGTAGTTGCCGAGGGTGAAGCGTATCTTGTTGTTGTTGCGGGTGAGCTCTTCGTTGGAGACCTCGTGCTTGCCGCTCCTGTAATCGCCGAGCAGGTTAAGCGAAGGGAAATTGAACTTCGGCAGGCCGTCCGGCGGATCGAGCCTGTTGTCGATGGGTTTCAGAGGCTCCCGGACCTGAGTGTCGAGACCGTCCTCGTCGCGTATTACCTCGAGGCTGCTTTCCTCGGGAGCGACGAGTTCATCCTCCTCGTCGTCAGGATTGAAGTTTATGCTGCCCCGGGAGAATCCCTGAGGCTCAACTTCCGGTACTTCAATCTCGAAGGGTTCATCCTCGGCTATCTCCTCGTCGGCAACTGCTTTTTCAGCTTCCTTTCCCGCGGCTTCGGCCTCCTTTTCGAGGCGGCGCTGTTCGAGTTTCTCCCTGCGCCTGTCGCCTATGCTGGCCATCCAGGCATTGAAGCGGTTGCTGCAGAAGAAAAGCAGGCAGAGTATAAGTATGCCAATGAATATCCCGGTGACGAGTGTCCCGAACAGGGTCTCTGCCCAGGCCACGACATGCGCTCCGCACCATCCTCCGAGTCCGCCGCCGAACAGCTCGTTCAGTCCGAGGAGCCCTCCGGCATAGGCAAATGCGAAGGAGAATATGAAAGTAGCGCTGATAAGGATGATTGCAGTACCAATCAGGGGCCTGCGCCACAGATTCCCGAGGAGTCTGGCACTCACGGTCGCGAGAATCAGAGGCAGGGCCAGGCTCGCAAGGCCGAAAAGCTCGCACACCAGCAGATGGCCGGTTTTTGCGCCCAGAGTGCCGGCCTTATTGGCCGCAGCATCCGAGCCGCCGCTCAGCAGGCTCATGTCTTCCTGCCAGTGGAGGAGATACGACAGGCAGGCAATCAGAAGAAACAGCGTGAGGGCTGCGACCAGAAGTCCCAGTATCCTGCGCGCTGAAGTCTTCTGCTCCGCGTCCCAGTATTTCCAGAAGAGCAGCTTCATTTGCGCTTGCCTCCCTTGCGGTTCTTGTGTCCGTTCCAGTTCTTGGGAGCGGCCTGTCCTACATTGATGCCTATGCCTGGCTTGGAGAAGTTGGTATCGGATGCCAGCTTGCTGAGGGTGATGCCCTCCGGTATCTTCAGACGGTAGTCGGAAAGCTTCTCTATGTCAGCAAATATGGTCTCGTCGCTCACGCTGTCCTTGTTCCATATGAGGTACTGCTGCCTCATGTAGATTGCGAGCGAGCGTATCAAGGCAGTCTTGACTTCGCCGTCAGGCTCGTCGCAGAGCAGGTCAATAATCTTCTCAATATTGCGTCCGTAGTGGGTTGCCTTTATCTTGGAACCCTTCATGGGGATGGGCACCGGCTTGGTCTCGAAGTCCTCCTTCACGGGGCTGGGATAGGGAGCATCCACATCCAGGGTGAAGCCGGAGATTATGTACAGGTGGTCCCAGAGCTTGTGCTCCCAATTCTCCTGAGAGCGCACTGAGGGGTTGAGTATCTCCATCACTTTCACCACGGCCCTGGCCTGGCGGGTCCGGGTCTCCCTGTCCTCAATGGTCTGGAGCTGCTCCACCATCTTGAGCACATTGCGTCCGTATTCAGGCATTGCCAGCCTTTCTCTTTCGGTATTGTAATCCATGTCGTCAGTCTTTGTTTTTGATGCAGCGTACGCTTGCGGCAAACCCGGTCTTGTCAGCGGTGCCTGCGTACAGCATGTCATTGCTGTAGCTGATATACCTGTAAACGCCCTTCCCCTCGTACTCGTCGGAAGTCCAGAAGGCAGCGTATGTGCCAGCTCCACCATGTTTGTATATCGGTCCTTCTACTGTGGCATATCCGGCGGGGAGCGCCGAGAACCCGGTGGTATCAGTCCTCTCAAACACTGCGGTGTCCCACAGCAGGTCGCCGTTCAGACGGCCGTTTGCCAGCATTTTCGAAGCCACTCCGGGGAAGTCAGCGAAGCTGGTTGCAGCTTCACCGCCCAGGTGCTTTGCCAGCGCCGACCAGTCTTCGTCGGAGGGAAGTCTCCATCCGTCAGGACAGACGGCCTGGGCCTCTCCCCATGTGAAATAGCCTCCGAGGATGGTGCTGAGGAGCTCATAGCCATTGAACGACTCGCCCTTGCCGGCTGTCGGAGGCAGATTGACCATGGTCCAGTAACTGTCGCCGAACTCCTGGTAACAGATATTATTGCCGTCCAGCTCGAAACTGCCGTCCGCCAAATCGTTGCGTATGCCTGTGAGCGACTTCCCGGGCGCGGGATCTACCACCACCATGGTCCCGGAATACGATTTGCCATAGTATCCCTTGGCGAATGCGGTGCAGGTCACGCTCAGAGATGCCAGGGTGTCGGGAATCACGAATGTATACACGTAGTCCGGCCCCGATGCGGTGTCAATTTTAGACCTGTATGAGAAGTAGTGACCGACCTCAGTGCCGTCATCGGCATATACGGTGGAGATCTCTGACAGCTTGATTGACTGAGTGTATCCTGCCGGTACGAAATCGGGCACTCTGAAACTCAGGCTTCCGGACAGAGTGAGGTATGTGGTGTCATCGTCATCCTTGCAACCGCTAAGTGCGGCAGCAGCAAGGATAATGACGAGGGAGGCGAACTTCAGGTTCTTCTTCATCTTACGAAAAATTACAGAAAACAAAGATGCAAATTTTTCGCCAAAAAACCTCGCCTTTCCTTCGGAAAATGGACTAGTTCCGGGAGGCCGGGCGGATTTCTTTGCCGAAGGGGAAGATGCTGCCGAGGGCCATCTTGAAGTGCTGCAGGCCCCAGGGGATGCCGACGATGGTGATGCAGAACAGCAGGCCGAAGCACAGGTGCATCACGGCAATCTCCCACCAGCCGAACAGGATCCAGATGAGGTTCATTACGATGGACACGCAGCCGGGCTCTTTGGGGCCGTTCACCAGTTCCCTCCCGAAGGGCCAGAGGGCGTAGCCTCCGAGCTTGAAGAGCTGCAATCCGAAGGGTATGCCGATGATGGTTATGCACATCAGTAGTCCGACGATGTAATACACGAGGGCGATTAGAAGGCCGCCCAGGATGAGCCAGAGAAAGTTGCCTATAGTTTTCATATTGACAAATGTAATGATTTTTGGGTATTTTTGCGGGAGAAATGCGCAGCAAAATGTCACTTGTCAGAATGTCCCCGGCGCTTGCACTCGCCGCTCTCCTCGCCGTGTCCTGCAACACGGGCGGCTACCGGACCTTCCAGGGCTATGCCCAGGGTGGTGTATATACCGTGAAGTACAATGCCAGAGGCGTGAATGTGAGCCCGCAGGAGGTGCGCGACAGCGTCGAAGCGCTGCTCACGGCTATTGACTTCTCGGTGTCGGGATACAACCGCAATTCGATCCTCAGCCGCCGCAATGCTGGGGAGGAGGTCGAGCCGGACAGATACTACAGTGAGCTGCGGGAGATTTCCGAGCACTACCGCGAGATTACCGGAGGAGCATTCGACGCCGCGGCCGGACCGCTGTTTGATATCTGGGGCTTCGGATTCACCCGCGACACCTTGCCCGATCAGGCGGCAGTGGATGCGGCGCTCTCTCTTTGTCACGAGGGCAAAAGGCTCAATTTCAACGCTATAGCTCAGGGCTACACCTGCGATGTGGTGGCTGCGTACCTGCATTCGCTCGGTGTCAGAGACATGCTCGTAGATATAGGTGAAATCTATTGTGAGGGCCTCAATCCGTCCGGCGAAGGCTGGAAGATAGGGATAGACAATCCGGTGGACGGCAACAACAGTCCCGGAGCCGATCTGCGCGGTGTCTGGCAGTCTGATGGCGGAGCGCACGGGGTCGTGACTTCGGGGAACTACCGCAAATTCTATGTGCGTGACGGCCGCAAATACTCCCACACTATCGACCCGCGCAACGGTTATCCGGTCTCGCACAGCCTGTTGAGCGCCACGATTGTGGCTCCGACGGCGACCGAAGCCGATGCGCTCGCTACCTATTGCATGGTTATTGGACCCGAGGCGGCGCGTGACTTCGTCCTCTCACGGCCTGACATCGAGGCCTGCCTCATCAGTGCTGACACCCTCTGGACCTCCCCTGGTTTTAAGATTCCGGCTCTTCGGCCGGAATGACTACGCGAAAGCGTTGTGGAGCCAGGATGCTGCCTTCTGGACCGGGTGTCTTTTTACCCGGGACAGGAGGCACATTCTGGCGCGTAGGAATAAGTCATTCCGGACGAAGAGCCGGGATCTACAATGAAGAGATAGCCTTCAGGCAGACCAGGAGCAGGTCGGCGAGACGGTCGCAGAGGGCCGGGAGGAACGCCGGACACAGGCCGACGCAGCTCAGCGCCAGCATCGCGAGGGCGCAGATCATAAGGATCTCCGTGAGCGGTAGCGCCACGAGATTTGTCACCAGGAAATACCGTGGAAATATCTTGAATCGCACCCATACCAGAGGCGCAGTGAACAGCTGGCATGAGATGGACAGTGAGAGCATTTCCCAGAGTTTGCGCAGTGGGTCAAACCGCAGTCCCGCCGGGTACAGGCTCCGCAGCCGCGGGAATACCAGCGCCGTACCCGTCATCGCAAGATAAGACAGCTGGAACCCGGTATCCCTTATCAGCTGCGGATCTGCAATCAGCTGCAGCATAGCGGCCAGGCAGAGGGTCCCGAGGGGGCTTCGGCGGCGCCCTGGCAGCAGCGAGTGCAGCTCGGCAGCGATGATGTAAATCAGAGCCCTCACCGTCGAAGGCCTCCATCCTGTGATGAAAGTATAAGCGCCGCAGAGCGCTACAGCAAGTGCAGCCCGCACCCATCGGGCAAAAGGGTTGTTGCCTGCTGCCGCGAGCACCGTCCTTACAACCAGGTAGATAATCCCGAGATGCAGTCCCGAAAGGGCCAGGATATGCGCCGCTCCGCTCTGTCGGAAGACGGCCGTCGTCTCCCGCGGCAACAGGCTGCGGTCCCCGGTGAGCAGGGCCCGCAGCAGTGCGTTCGTCTGACCCGATACCCCCGTCGCGGAGATCCTGTCCTGCAGGGCCCCGAGTGCCCCGTCTGCAGCCTCGGAGAGCCAGCCCATGCCAAACGCCGGCCATGCTCCCCGCGTGGCGACTGCTCCCGCGTAGCCCATCACTCCGAGGCACAGGAAGGCCGCCGGCAGCAGCACGTCCGGGGTGTACTGCCACGAGGGATGCCTTGCCGCAATCCAGACCAGCGGGAGCAGCGCAACTGAGCATACAATTCCAGCCGCAGGTGCTCCTCCGAGCGCCCAGGCCGCAATGACTCCTGCCGCATAGCTGACGGATATCGCTTCGAATCTTCCGGCTCCTTCCATTTATCCCAGTATTTTTGGCAAGATACTCTTTTTTCGTAAATTTGCCCTGCTAAAATTTCAGACCAATCATGAAAATTCTCGTAATCAACTGTGGCAGTTCGTCCATCAAGTACCAGCTGCTCGATATGCGCAGCGACGAAGACTATTCCCTTCTCGCCAAAGGCCTCCTCGAAAAGATAGGTCTCCCCGACAGCCGCCTCGTGCACAAACCCACCGGAGCCGATGTCTATGATGTCGTAACCCCCGTGGCAGACCACAAGATAGGTATGAAGCTGGTCATGGACGCCCTCGTGGATCCCAGGCACGGAGTCCTCGGGAGCTTCGACGATGTCGATGCGGTCGGCCACAGGATAGTGCAGGGTGCAGATTTCTTCGCAGGCAGTGCAATTGTCACTCCTGACGTTATTGAAAAGATACGCATCTGCTGCGACTTCGCTCCTCTCCACAACCCCGCCCATCTGCTGGGTATCGAGGCAGTCTCCGAGGTGCTTCCCAAGACCCCTCAGGTGGTGACGTTTGATACCGCCTTCCACCAGACCATGGAGCCCGCTGCATACATGTACGCCCTGCCCTGGAAGTATTACGAGCAGTACCGCGTGCGCCGCTACGGAGCTCACGGCACTTCGCACCAGTACGTGTACGGCCGCGGCGTCAAGCTCGCAGGACTCGATCCTGACAAGGCCCGCGTGATTACCTGCCATCTCGGCAACGGCAGCTCGGTCACCGCAATCCGCGGCGGCAAGTGTGTGGATACCTCCATGGGCTTCACCCCTCTCGAAGGCATGGTCATGGGTACCCGCTGCGGCATCATCGACGCCAATATAGTCCCTTATATCATGAAGAAGGAGGGCCTCAGCCCGGATGAGATGACCACCGTGCTCAACAAGAAGAGCGGTTTCATGGGCCTCACCGGCAAGAGCTCCGATATCCGTGACATCAACTCCATGGCAGCCGCCGGCAATCCTCGCGGCAAGCTCTGCCAGGACATGCTGGTACACCACGTCACCAAGCTCGTGGGCGGCTACATTGCCGAGCTCGGCGGAGTCGACATGATAATCTTCACCGCAGGAGTGGGCGAGAACAATCCCTGGCTGCGTCAGCGCGTGCTGGAGAACCTCAGCTTCCTCGGCATGAAAATCAACAAGGCCGCCAATGATGCCCCTAACGGTGAGGAGACCATAATCTCCGCGCCCGATTCGGCGATCATAGCGGCCATGATACCTACCAACGAGGAACTCGTGATAGCCCGCGACACTATGGAGCTTACGCGTCCATAGCCTGGCAGGCGGTAATCGCTACCATTTTATATATATCGTCCACGCTGCAGCCGCGGCTGAGGTCGTTGACCGGCTTGGCGATTCCCTGGAGGATGGGGCCGATAGCATCGGCCTCTCCCAGTCTCTGGACCATCTTGTAGCAGATGTTGCCCACCTCAAGGTTAGGGAACACGAGCACGTTGGCCTTGCCTGCGATAGGGGAGCCGGGGGCCTTCTTGGAGCCTACCGAAGGGACGAGTGCCGCATCGGCCTGGAGTTCGCCGTCGATGTCGAGGCTGGGATCCATCTCCTTGGCGAGGCGGGTAGCTTCGAGCACCTTTTCCACGACTTCGTGCTTAGCGGAGCCCTTGGTTGAGAACGACAGCATTGCCACGCGGGGATTCTCGAATCCCGCGACGCTCTTTGCGGTCCTCGCGGTGCAGACGGCTATCTGTGAGAGCTGAGCTGCATCGGGAGCGGGAGTCACTGCCACGTCCCCGACTACGAGCACGCCTTCCTCACCGTACTGGGGAGTCTTGGTGATCATCAGCATGGCGCCGCTGACGCAGCTGATGCCGGGAGAGCACTTGATAATCTGAAGGGCGGGGCGGAGGGTCTCACCTGTAGTGGAGAGAGCGCCGCTTATCTGTCCGTCTGCATCGCCGCTCTTGATGATGAGGCAGCCGAAATAGAGGGGATTCTGCACGAGTGCGTGTGCCTGCTCGGGGGTCATGCCCTTGGCTTTGCGGAGCTCATAGAGCAGAGCCTCGTACTGAGCGGTCTTCTCCGAAGTGGCGGGGTCGATGATGGTGGCTTCGCCTATGTGGCCGAGTCCGAGGGAAGCGGCTTTGGAGAGTATCTCCTCACGGTTGCCGATGAGGATGATTTCAGCCAGCCCGTCCGCGATGGCGCGGTCAGCTGCCGTGATGGTGCGGTCCTCCAGCGATTCGGGGAGGACGATGCGCTGCTTGTTAGACTTTGCGCGAGCGATGATGCTTTCGATAAGTGCCATAATATGTGAATTAATATGTTGTCTTTGGATTATTCTGCTGCGCTGCCGAGGATTTCTGCGCTGCCTCCGTCATGCAGCTTGCTGAACTTGCGGAACAGCCACACTATGCATATGGCTGATACCAATACCGATATTGAGTCCGATATGGGGAAACTCCACCATACACCGTCCTCCGCCATGAGCGAGGGGAGAGTGTAAATCAGCGGGAGCAGGAATATGAGCTGTCGTGACAGGGAGAGGAAGACGGATATCTTCACCATCCCCAGGCACTGGAAGAAATTGGCCGTAGTCATGCCGAATCCTACCAGGGCGAAGCCGCAGTTCATTATGCGTATGCCACGGGTGGCAAGTGTGAGCAGCTGCGGATCATTTGTAAAAAGCCCGACTGCAAGCTCCGGCAGGAACTCCGAAATCAGGAAGCACAGCAGGGTGACCAGCGTGTTCCATTTGGCTGTAAGAATGAATACTTCCTTGACCCTGCCGTACTGACGTGCCCCGAAATTGTAGCCTGCAATTGGCTGCAGGCCCTGGTTGAACCCGAAGCATATCATGATGAACAGCATGGTGAAGCGGTTGATTATGCCGTAAGCACCGATTGAGAGGTCGCCGCCGAATTTGCGAAGCTGCTGATTGATGAACATCGCCACGAGGCTGGCCGCGCAGTTCATGAGGAAGGGCCCCAACCCTATGGCGAGGGACTTGCGTGCGATGGTCCAGTCAAGCTGGAACGGGGGCCTCGGGAAGTGCAGGAAGCGCTTCTTGTCCGCAAGGAACCAGAAGGTGTACACCAGAGCTCCCATCTGGCAGAGTATGGTGGCTATCGCAGCGCCCTTGATGCCCATGTCCAGCACGAAGATGAACAGCGGGTCCAGAATCGCGTTGGCAATGACCGTGAAGAGGGTGAGCGCCATCGCAGTCTTGGGATGGCCCGAGCAGCGAATTATGCCGTTGAAGCCGTGATACAGATGGGTAAATGCGTTGCCCAGCAGGATTATCCTCATGTAGTCCCGCGCGTACGGGATTGTCGCATCGCTGGCTCCGAAGAAATACAGTATGGGATCCAGGAATGCCAGGGCGAGCACCGTAAACAGGATGCCGATTATGACATTGAGGGTCAGGGTACACGAAAGCACCTTGCCGGCGCTCCGGTATTCCCTCTGCCCAAGCAGTATGGAGATGAGTGTCATCGCTCCTGCCCCGACGAGGGTGCCCAGGGCGATGGAGCTGTTCATCAGCGGGAATGTGACTGCAAGTCCGGAGATAGCATACGAGCCCACGTCCCTGATATGGCCGATATAGATGCTGTCGACCATGTTGTACAGCGAAGCAGCGGTCTGGGCTATTATGCCCGGGACCGCATACATGCGCAGGAGCTTACCTATCTTGAGAGTGCCGAGCTCGGTAGGGGCTGCAGAGGCGTTGTCCATCAGTTGCTCTCCGTAGCTTCGAGGTCAAACCTGAGGGGGCTGTAGGCAGGTATGGTCTTGCCGCTGCCGGATGAGCCATATCCCAGCGAGGATATGAATATCACCGAAACCTCCTGCCTTGGAGGCATGTTCCAGACTCCGGCTGCGAATCCGGCCACGGGCTTGGATTTGCTCGTGGTTATAGTGACTTCAGAATAATCCTTGCCCCATTGCACCGACACCTTGGAGCTGCTGTCGAACTCGCTGCCGTTCAGCAGGCGGCCGCTGTAATTGACATACACGGTCGTATCGCTGGGGTACACGCTCTCGCTGTAGGGAGTCTTTACGGCATTGCCGGCGGCGTCAATCAGATACACGCCGTAGATAAGGGAGTCGGCAATCTTTACTTTTGGGAAATTGTGACTGAAAAACGCACTCAGAGAATCCAGCTCCCACTTTGTCTCGTCGGGTACGATATCCCTAAGATACAGGTCGTATATGGTGCTGGTGCCGGACTCGTTGGCATAATAGTCGTCAAGCTTGTCGTAGCGCGAGGTCGTGTTGAGCCAGCCCGGGACGAGGCATTTGCGGTGGCCTCCTACCTTCATGCCCTTGAGCGCGGATTCCAGACCGGCTGAGATGCCGCTCTCGGAGAAGCTTGTAAGTTTGGGACCATAGTAATAGCTCTTGTCGTAACCCGTGCCTACACGCTCGGCGAGGCTGCGAAAGGTTGTGCTCACGAAGCTCTCTCCCAGTGAAGCAGGGGTGCTGGTGGTATAGTCAAGATACACGAACAGCTCTTCATCAGTGCCCTCGAGTTCGGCTCCTGTCCCGGGCTCATCGACGAGTATCCATACGCCTTCGGGTGTCTGGGGTGCGTCCGGGTGATAAGTGTTGATCCAGGCCTCCAGGGATTGTTTTGTGCCGGAGTTCAGCTCGGTGCTTGCGGTCTTGGCGCACGATGCCGCCACCAGGAGGGCTGCAAGTGCCGAAATAATTATGATTGTCTTTTTCATTCGCTTAAATGCTCTTTAACATAGGCCTCTGCCCCTTCGGGTGAGGAGATTTGGGAGGGCCACCGCAGTTTCCCGCCGGCCGCCTGCTCGTGTCCGCCGCCGCCATACCATGTCTTGGCGATGGCGAGGGCCGAGCGTCCCTTCTTGGACCTGATCGATACGCGGAAGTACCCGCCTTCGTCCTCTCTGAGGAATATGCTTGCCGTGACTTCCTTAACCGTGAGCGGGATGTTGACCAGGCCTTCCAGCTCGCCTTCGCGTATGCCGAAATGCTCAATCTCCTCGCGCCGCAGTATCATCCAGGCGGTGTCGCCTTCGATATGCAGCTTTTCCGACAGGATGTAGCCGGTAATGCGCAGCCTGTTCTCCCTGCCGGAGTTGTAAATCGCTTCGATTATGGCGTCGCGGTCTACTCCGAGCGAAAGCAAATCCGATGCCATCGCAAGGGTTGAGGGATATACCGAATTGGCGAAATTGTTGGTGTCGGTGGTCATGCCGCACATAAGTGCCCTGGCGCATGGTTCGGTGAGCGGGCCGCCGTCGGGGCGGGATGCCTCCAGTGCGCGCAGGACTTGATATACCAGCTCGCTTGCGGAGGAGATCTCCGTCTCGCTGAACCACAGGTCAAACAATTCGGTATCGGGCTCCTGGTGATGGTCTATGAGGACTTTGCGGGCAGGACTGCGGCGCAGGGCCCCCTCCAGGCTGTCTACCCGCGAGGGCTTGTTGAAGTCGGTGCATATCAGCAGGTCGCATCCGGTGACCAGCGCTTCGGCCTTCCCGGGCTCCGAAGATGCATATACGGTGCACTCGGGGTCCACGATGAACTTAAGATTGCCTGCGAGTTCGCCCGGCAGTACCACGGTCGCCTCAATGCCTCTGGATGCAAGGTAGCGCCTCACTGCGGTGCTGCTTCCCGCAGCGTCGCCGTCAGGGTTGGTATGCGACAGTACGCACACCCTGGGCCCGCCATCCAGCATGGCGGACAGCCTTGCAATCTTGTCAGCGGTAACCGTGCTCATGCGTCGTCTGTCTATGATTCGCAAAATTAGTCAAAATATTGCATTTCATAAATCAATTTCCTAACTTTGTCAGGATATTTGGAAATAATGTAAACGCCTTAATAATGAATCCCGTTATCAAGAAAATTCTGACCTGGGTAGTATTCCCCGTCGTCATCCTGCTGCTGGTCTATCTTACGGTCGCCAGCATCATGAAGCCGGTCAACTTCAACAAGCAGAAGGCTTTCCGCGAGACCATTGCAGTACAGCGTCTCCAGGACATCCGTACGCTCCAGGTTGCCTACAAAGGCTTCTATGGCAAGTATGCTGACCAGATTGACAGCCTTAAGGATTATTACAACAACGGTGACATGATCATCGTCATGCAGGTCGGTTCGCTCGACGACTCCGCTGCAGTTGCCCACACCGAAGCTGTCAAGAAGAAGGCTCCCCGTAACAAGAAGCTTTCGTCTGCCGACCTCTATCAGATGTACATGGCAGGTGACAAGAACCTCGTCTTCTCTGTTGAGACCAAGATTCCCGTACGCGACACCCTTCTGCGCAGGGATGGCTTCAGCATCGACGATACTTTCGTGATTCCGTTCTCCGGCGGCGAGCCCGTCGAGATGGAAGCGGTCATCAAGCCGGTCTCCGGTGTCCAGGTGCCCCTGTTCGAGGCCCGCATGCCTTACAAGCAGCTGCTTAAGGGACTTGACAACCAGCTTCGAATCAACCTCGATGCTGAGTGCCGCGACCGCAACCGCTACGAAGGCCTCCAGGTCGGCAGCGTATCCGCTCCTAACAACAACGCAGGTAACTGGGAGTAGCAGCGGTGGAGGTATCCATTCTCACACCCAAATGCACCCTGGTGCCCGCGGATCTCTTTGAGCCTGATAAGGCTTCCGCGATGCTCTCAGAGGTTGTAGGGTTGGAGGATGACGATGTCGTAAGCCATGTTGAGGTGCCGCAGTACGGAGCCGTGCTCCTGTATGCGGATTCCACCTCGGACAAATACTCCAAGACCATAAAGGACATCTCGGGCAAGGGTGTAGGTACCCTTCCCGAGATGTTTTATATACTCCGGGACCTGCGCGAGTGCAGCGAGTACAACAAGCTCGTAGCCTCCCGTCATGACGGCTGGCTATATCTTGCAATCGCGAAGGGTGATGACCTGTCGCTGGCCAATGTCTACAAGGCTTCCGACTTCACCACCGCCGAGTATTTCCTCTTCCTCGCACTCAAGTCCCTGCAGCTCAATCCCGAGCAGACTACGGTATGCTGGAGGGGGCCGCTCGAGCAGGAGGACGAAATGTCCCTCTGCCGTTATTTCAAGTCCGTCGAGACCATATGAGGATAATCGGCGGACGTCTGGGAGGCAAGACTGTCCTCCCTCCTTCAGGCTATAAGGCCAGGCCCACCACGGATTTCGCCAAGGAGGGCCTTTTCAGTGTACTGGACAACGCATACGAGTTCGAGGATCTCAAGGTCCTGGACCTTTTCGGCGGCACCGGCGCTATTTCATACGAGTTTGCATCGCGTGGCGCATCGCGCGTGTACTGCATAGAGATGTCGCGTGACAACGCCTCCTTCATCCGCCGCGAAACCGCCCGCCTCGGGCTTGACAATGTCACGGTAGTACATTCCAACGTATTTGATTTCCTGCCGCTCTGCCGGGAGAAGTTCGATATCATTTTTGCCGATCCACCCTATGCAATAGAGGGCCTGGACGGCATCCCGGACAAGGTCTTCTCAAGGGATATCCTGCATCCCGGGGCATGGTTCATCCTCGAGCACGGCGGCGAATACGACTTCTCGGGCCATCCCTTCTTCCTCAAGGAGAAGGTCTATGGCCGGGTGCATTTCACTTTCTTCGAAAAGAAGCCCTAGAGTCCTTTGGACTTGCCTTCGTCCCAGATGGCGTCCATCTGCTCCAGACTCAGGTCTGAGAACTTGATGCCGCGCCTCTTAATCTCATCCTCCAGATAGCCGAAACGCCTGCGGAATTTGCTGCAGGTTCCGCTCAGGGCTTTCTCGGGGTCAACTCCGTAGAGGCGGGCGGCGTTGATGCACGCGAACAGCAGGTCGCCGAACTCCTCCTCCATATGGGCGGGATCATCTTCGCCGCAGGCTTCCCTGGCTTCACCGAGCTCCTCGGATACCTTGGCCCAGACATCCTCGCGCCTCTCCCAGTCGAAGCCGCATCCCCTGGCTTTTTCCTGCATGGACATGGCCTTGAGCAGGGCGGGCATTGAGTCAGGGATGCCTGACATGACGGTCTTGTTGCCGTTCTTCTCCTTTGCCTTAACCAGCTCCCAGGTGTCAGCTATCTCCTTGGCTGACAGCTGCTTGCCTGCCTGGTCGCCGAAGACGTGCGGATGGCGGAAGACCATCTTGTCGCATATTATCCCGAGGCAGTCGGCTATGTCGAATAGCCCCTGCTCCTGGGCGATGCGGGCATAGAACACCATGTGGTACAGCAGGTCGCCTATTTCGCCGGCAGTCGCTCCGGAATCCTCTTTTACTATAGCATCGCTGAGCTCATAGACTTCCTCTTCGGTCATGGGACGTATGCTGAGCATAGTCTGTGCGGCGTTCCAGGGACAGCGTTCGCGCAGGGCGTCCATAGTGTCCAGCAGACGGCCGAAAGCCTCCATTTTCTCTTCTTTGGTGTGCATCGGAATAATTGCTAATTTTGCGTCTTGCAAAGGTAACAATTATTATGGATTGGCAGGAGCGCACACGTCTTATGCTGGGTGAGGAGGCCCTCGGGTCCCTCGCCGCGGCTCGCGTTGCCGTTGTGGGAGTCGGAGGTGTCGGCTCAGTAGCTGCGGAAATGCTCGCCCGCGCCGGCGTAGGGCATATCCTTCTTATTGACAGCGACTGCGTCAGCCCGTCCAACATCAACCGCCAGCTGCCGGCTCTGCACTCCACCGTCGGTCTCCCCAAAATAGAAGTGGTGGGCGCACGGCTGCGCGACATCAATCCTGAGCTGGAGCTCGATCTCGTAGGGGAGTACCTTACTGAAGAGAATGCCGCTTCGCTCCTGCAGCCCCGTCCTGATGTGATAGTCGATGCGATTGATACCCTGAGTCCCAAGGTGGCCCTTATCCGGTACTGCCTCTCTGCTGGCATACCGCTGGTGTCATCCATGGGGGCCGGAGCCAAGCTGGACTCCACCGCGATACGCATTGCTGACATTTCCCAGACCCGTGAATGCCCGCTTGCCCACATGCTCCGCAAGCGCCTTCACAAAATGGGGATAACGACCGGTTTCGATGCGGTCTTCTCCATCGAAAAGCCTCGCCGTGAGGCAGTTGCTCTCGAAGAGAGCCGCAACAAGAAGTCCCAGGTGGGGACCGTTTCTTACATGCCTGCTGCGTTTGGCCTGGCCTGTGCCCAGGCGGCCATCGCCAGGATAAGCGGAATCCAATGATTTTTCGTAAATTTGCAGGCTATGTATAATTTGGTCGAAGTAACACGCCATTCCCAGTTGAGGGACTTCATATCGTTCCCCGACAGGTTGTACCGTGACTGCCCCCAGTACGTCCCGCGTCTTCGCAGCGAAGCCGAACGCGAGCTCACTGAGGCGGCAGCGCTGAAATACTGCAAACGCCGCATGTGGATGGTAAGCGACGGAAGTGAAGTCGTCGGGCGCATCTGTGCCCTGATTAACCCCAGGTACAATGAGCGTCACGGTGTGCGCAAGCTGCGTTTTGGCTGGTTCGACTGCATCAATGACATAGAAGTCGCCCGCATGCTCTTCGGAGCCGTCATTGCATGGGGTAAGTCGGAAGGAATGACCCAGGTACACGGACCCTTCCACTATTCTTCGACTTTCCGCGACCAGGGTCTGGTCGTCGAAGGATATGAGCATGTGCCTCCGTTCAACTGCCGCTTCAACTTCCCGTATTACAATGACCTGCTGCTCGAGCTCGGTTTCGAGAAAGAGAATGACTGGGTGCAGAACGAGATGGTGGCCAACCACGGCGTCCCCCAGAAGGCCCGCCGCATGGCCAGCATCTGCAAGCAGAAATACGGCATCACCATAGGTTCGTTTGATAAACTCAGGCAGGACCCTGAGAGGGTGCGCGAGTTCTTCAACGTTTACAATACCTGTGTGTCCGAGGGTGCTTACGGCTTTGTCCCCGTGGCTGAAGAGGAGATGAAGGAGCTGGCAGACTACATGCTGCCCTATCTTTCCGACAGGACCTGCTGCGTGCTGCAGGATCCCCAGGGCGCGATAGTCGCGTTCTGTATCACCCTGCCAAGCATGTCCCGGGCTCTCAAGGCGGCCCATGGCAGCCGTTTCCTCTTTAACCTCTTATACAAGCGCAGGGCTCTGCGTAACTGTCAGGTCATGGACCTCCTGCTCGAGGGCGCCCTCCCCGAGTGGCGTGACAAGGGCATCTCCGCGATTTATTACCGCGAGATGGGCGACAGGGCTATAGCATACGGCAGCCGCCGTGCGATTTCCAGCCCGCAGAGCGAGCGCTCTTCGGTTGCGAATGTCTGGAAGGATTATGAGCACGAGCCTTACATGCGCCGCCGTTCATACATTAAGGATATTTGAGATTATGGCAGCAGACAGCAATACATTACTTGAGAAAGTTCTCTCGCTTCAGGACAAGTTCCAGTCCCTCCAGGACCAGCTTGCAAGTCCCGAAGTGATGTCGGACATGAAGAAGTTCGTCCAGCTCAACAAGGACTACAAGGAGCTCGAACCCATCATACGCAAGGGTCTCGAGTACAAGAAGATGGTCACCGACCTCTCTTCCGCCAAGGATATCCTCGCCACCGAGAAGGACGAGGAGCTCCGCGAGATGGCCCGCATGGAGATCTCCGAGATAGAGCCCAAAATCCCCGAGATTGAGCAGGAGATCAAGCTCCTTCTCATCCCCGCCGATCCCGACGACAGCAAGAACGCTATGGTCGAGATTCGCGGCGGCACAGGCGGCGACGAGGCTGCCATTTTCGCGGGAGACCTCTTCCGCATGTACCAGCATTTCGCCGAGTCACGCGGCTGGAAGCTCGAGGTTACCGACCAGGCCCCCGGCACTTCCGGCGGCTTCAAGCAGATAGTCTTCAAGCTCTCCTCCAATACCGACGGAGTCTATGGCATAATGAAATACGAGTCCGGCGTGCACCGCGTCCAGAGGGTCCCTCAGACCGAGACCCAGGGCCGTATCCAGACTTCAGCGGCTTCGGTGGCAGTGTTCCCTGAGGCCGGTGAGTTTGATGTGGACCTTAACTGGGACGACATCAGGCTGGACCTTTTCTGCTCATCCGGTCCCGGCGGCCAGGGCGTCAACACGACCTATTCGGCTGTGCGCCTCACGCACATCCCTTCGGGTCTCGTGGTGCAGTGTCAGGAGGAGCGCTCCCAGCTCAAGAACAAGGACCGCGCCTTCGAAGAGCTCCGTACCCGTCTCTATAACCTTGAGCATCAGAAGTATCTGGACGGCATAGCGGCCAAGCGCAAGACGATGGTATCGACCGGTGACCGCAGCGCCAAGATCCGCACCTACAACTATCCCCAGGGTCGTGTCACCGACCACCGCATCGGCTGGAGCATGTACAACCTGCCCGTCTTCATGGACGGAGATATCCAGGAGTGTATCGACCAGCTGCAGATCGCCGAGAACGCCGAACGCCTCAAAGAGGCCGGGGATTAGCCCAGCCCAACTCCACAACGCCCTCGCGCGTCTATCAGATCTTCCGGAAAGCCAGGCAGGCGTTGTGTCCGCCGAAGCCCAGGGACTCCTTCAGACCGATGGTGGCCTGGAGCTTGAGCGCCTTGTTGGGCGTGTAGTCCAGGTCGCACTCCGGGTCGGGAGTGTCCAGGTTGATTGTAGGAGGGATTATGCCGTCGCGCAAAGCCAGGATGGTTGCGATTGATTCGGCGGCTCCGGTAGCGCCCAGCATGTGACCGTGCATCGACTTGGTGGAGCTGATGTGGCACTTGTATGCGAAATCACCGAAAGCGTTCTTAATTGCAAGCGTCTCCGTCACGTCGTTGAGCGCCGTACCTGTACCATGAGCGTTGAAATATACCGTATCCCTGGTCTCGTCGAATCCGGATTCCCTGAGGGCGATGCGTATGGCTTCTGCCTGGGTGCTTCCGTCGGGACGTGGTGCTGTGGCGTGATATGCGTCGCAGGTGCTGCCGTATCCGGTCATCTCGCCGTAGATGCGGGCTCCGCGGGCCAGAGCGTGCTCGTATTCCTCAAGCACCAGGATAGCTGCGCCGTCCGCCATGACGAATCCCCCTCTGTTGAGATTGAAGGGCAGGGATGCGTACTTGGGATCAGTTGCACGCGAGAGAGCGCGGCTGTTGGCGAAGCTCGCGAGTCCAATGGGGATGGTGCTGTTGTCAGTGCCTCCGGTGATTATTGCATCGGCATAGCCGTGCTTGATGGCTCTGTAGGCCTCTCCCAGATTCTGGGTCGAAGTTGCACATGCAGTCACTACATCGATGCAGGGGCCCTGCGCATGGAACTTGATGGCTATCTGTCCTGCCGCCATGTTAGAAATCATGACGGGGATGAACTGAGGCGAAATCCACTGGCCTGAAGGGTCTTCGTACATCTTGCCGACTTCACGGTAGATGCTCTCGAATCCACCTATTCCCGAACCCACATAGACGCCGAAGCGGAAGGGATCGATATTGGCGCCCTCGCCTTCGGACTTAAGGCCGGAATCCTGCACTGCCTGCCAGGCAGCGGCCATGGCAAAAATTGTAAAGGGATCCTGCTTGCGGATGAAAGGCTTCTCCATGCCGTAATCCTCGGGGTGGAAGTCCTTCAGACGGCCTCCTATCATCACGGGAAGTCCCATGGAGGCATATTCTTCGATAATCTCTATGCCGCAGCGTCCAGCCTTGAGGCTGTCCCAGAAATCGGGGACATTGTTGCCCACGCAGGAGACAATGCCCATACCGGTTATTACTACTCTTTTGTCCATAACATATATATACAGCGGGGCAAAGGTAATCAAAAAAAGAGTATATTTGTAATCCTATGTGGCAGAGAGTACAAACCCTATATCTCGCACTGGCGACAGCACTAATCGCCTCGCTTTTCTTCTGTGACAAGGCAGAGGGAATACGCTTTACGGCCTATGTCCCCTACCTTATATTCATTATCATAATTACCCTCCTCAACTTCCTGGCGCTCACTACTTACAAGCACAGGATATTCCAGCTGCGCACGGCAGGACTCGCCGCAATCATCACTATAGCTTTCCAGATATGGCTGGGTGTTGACTTTGCGTTCACTCACGGCGACGTGCTCTTCCGCATGACGGCGGTATTCCCCGTTGTAGCAGCCATCTTCGACTTCCTTGCAGTTAGAGGCATCGCTGCGGACGAACTGATGGTGCGCAGCGCCTCCAGGCTGAGAGGCTCAAGACGTAAAAAATAACACAAGCATAACCATGGCACGCAGAATCCCCGAATCCGAACTCATAATCAACTCAGACGGCTCCGTTTTCCACCTTCATATCCGTCCCGACCAGCTTGGCGACGTCGTTTTCCTCGTAGGTGACCAGGGCCGCGTCTCATATTTCCTGCCCTTCTTCGACTCGGTCGAATGTGAAGGCTCGTCCCGTGAGTTCCACTGGGCTACAGGAATGTTCGGGGGCAAGAGGGTTACCGCCCTCTCCACCGGCATAGGCACCGACAATATCGACATCGTGATGACAGAGCTGGACGCCTGCGCCAATGTGGATTTCGCTACCCGCGAAGTCAAGCCGGAACACAAGACTCTCAAGATTCTGAGAATCGGTACCTGCGGCGCGATTCAGCCCGAAGTCCCCATCGGATCATACATCCTGTCGCACATCTCCATCGGCTGCGACGGTCTGCTCAACTGGTATGAGAATCGCGACAGCATTGCCCTGCTGGATTTCGAGGAGGCCTTCAAGAAGCATGTAGGCTGGGACCGTCACCTGCCCGACCCGTATTTCGTGCGCGCAAGCCAGGAGATTATCGACCGCTTTGCTGATTGCACCGTGATGGGTATGACCATCTCAGCAAGCGGCTTCTACGGCCCTCAGGGGCGCGTTGTACGTCAGGGTCTCGCGATGCCCAATATGCTCGAGGACTTCGAGAGCTTCGAGTTTAAAGGTTATAAGATCACTAACTTCGAAATGGAAGGCTCGGCGCTCGCCGGCATGGCCGCAAAGCTCGGCCACGAAGCCGCCACGCTCTGCCTCGCGATAGCTCACCGCTATCATCGCGACGCCAATACCGACTACCACTCACGCATGCGCGAGCTGGTCAGCCTCGCCCTGAAGCGGATGACTGATTAGTGTTTTCTGCAACTACCTGATTTACTGATAATTCCAAAAATGGCATAGGGAATTTGCCCTATGCCATTTTTGGAAATTATTGATTACCACTAATATACGTAAAACGGTCAATGTATACTTGGCGGCGGACAACGGAGCGGAATCTGGTTTTCCGTGCGAGGGCGTTGTGGAGCCAGGGTGGTGCCTTCCGGGCCGGGTGTCTTTTTACCCGGAACGGGAGGCACCACCCTGGCGCGTTGGGCGAGGTTATCAGTCGTACAGGTTACGGTAGCTGATGTTGGACCACTCTTCGGCTACGACGGCAGGGTCGGAGACGGTCTCGTCGATGGCCTCGTGCTCACCCATCATCACGCTGTGGATGAGGAAGTTCTCCTCGTCATCGATGCGCTGTATCTGAGCGGCCGCGACCTCATGGGAGTTGCCGTCGAAGCGGTACATGCGGTAGCTGTAACCGCCGTCGGCAAGCACCTTGGCTATATTGCTGCTGCCGGAGAAGTTAAGCTTGAAGAAACGCTTCCCGGTGTAGGGGACGGTGACGTCCGCAGTGCCGTGAAGCAGCATTGTAGGGCAGGGGTCGGAAGCGAAACACAGCGCTCCCTGATCGGAGAAGATAGCCCCGGCAAATGACATCACTCCGGCGTAGTTGAAACCTTCGGGCAGCACGGTGGCATGAGGCCCGCCATTGCAGATTTCCCACTCTGCCTGCATTGAGGTCATGGCACCGGCGGAGCCGCCGCTGACCACCAGAGCCGCAGGGTCAATCCCGAGCTCCGCTGCATTGTCGACGAGGAAGCAGGTCGCGCTGAAGAGGTCCTCCACGGCGGTATCGACCGCCGCTCTCAGGGCCTTTATGAACTTAAGCCCTATATGCTTGAACTTCTTGTCCTTGAGGGCAAGGCGATAGTCTATCGCGACTATTCTGAAGCCGCGGTCGGTCATGGCCTTGAACCACTCCACGTTGCGGGGATTGTCGCGTGTACCTATGGCGAAGCCGCCGCCAAACAGGAAGATTACAGTCGGCTTGGCCATGCCGTCCACGCTCGTCTCGCTCCCCTCGGCGGGCTCATAGATGTCGAGGTAGAGCTCCTGCCCGTCCTTGACATCATAGAGATAGGTGCCGCTGGGCTCGATTGCCAGAGGGATTTCCTGAGGCTGCCGGACCTCAGAGAGTTGGGCAGAGGTAAGGGTCATTGCGAGTGCTAAGAGGAGAATACTTGTCATGCGAGTGAAACTTTTGTACCCAGTTTGTCGGCCGAGAGGCTCACCTTGAGCGTTTTGGACGCATCGCCGGCACCGCGCCGCGTAAACCTTTCGCCGATGATGAATTCGGAGACGGGATCCTCGACATAGCGGGTGACAGCCCTCTTGAGAGGACGTGCGCCGTAGGTGGGGTCGAATCCCGCCGAAGCGATGAACTTACGGGCGCCTTCGGTTATGTGCAGGTCGTACCCGGCATCGGCTACCCTGCGCCGCAGGTCTGCTACTTCTATGTCCACGATTCTGCCGAGGTCTTCGCGGGAGAGGGAGTTGAAGAACACCTGCTCGTCAATGCGGTTGATGAACTCGGGCGGGAAGGTTTTGCGTATGCTCTTGTCCAGCACTCCCTTGCGGTTGCCGTCCACGTCCCTGCCGGCGGCGGAGAAGCCTATGCCGCGGCCGTAATCGTCCAGCTCGCGGGAGCCGACGTTGGAAGTCATGATGACTATGGTGTTGCGGAAATTGATGTGGCGTCCGTTGCCGTCGGTGAGGCGTCCCTCGTCCAGTACCTGCAGAAGCAGGTTGAATATGTCCGGATGGGCCTTCTCAATCTCGTCGAGGAGCACCACGCTGTAAGGCTTACGGCGCACGGCTTCGCTGAGCTGACCGCCCTCTTCGTATCCGACATAGCCAGGAGGCGCACCGATAAGGCGCGTTGCCGCAATCTTCTCGGTGTATTCGGACATGTCGATGCGTATGAGGTTGTCCTCGCTGTCGAAGAGGTACTCGGCGAGGCACTTGGCAAGACGCGTCTTACCTACGCCCGTGGGGCCGAAGAACAGGAAGGTGCCTATGGGTTTGCCGGGATCCTTGATGCCCGAACGGCTGCGCATTATTGCCCTGCAGATAGTGTCTATGGCTTCGTCCTGGCCGATAACCTTGCCGCAGAGATGTTTCTTCATCTCCATCAGACGGGCCTTCTCGCCGCGGGCAACCTTGCCTGCCGGCACTCCGGACATCTTGGAGACCACCTCGGCCACGGCGTCAGCGTCCACCTTGCCTTCGCGTCCGGCACCAGCGGGACCGAGTCCGAGGCGTATCATAGAGCCGGCCTCGTCCATGGCATCGATGGCCTTGTCGGGCAGCTGGAGGTCAGGAAGGTATCTGTCGGTATGCCGCACGCAGGCTTCGAGGGCCTCGTCGGTGTATTTTACATTGTGGTATTTCTCGTACTGGGGACGCAGCTCGTGCAGTATCTTGAGAGTTTCTGCGATACCGGGAGCCTCGACCACTATCTTCTGGAAGCGGCGGTCGAGCGCCCCATCTTTCTCCACTATCTTGGTGAACTCGTCGCGGGTCGTGGCGCCTATGCACTGTATCTCGCCGCGGGCGAGCGCCGGCTTGAGCATGTTGGCGGCATCCAGGCTGCCCTGCGCTCCGCCGGCTCCCACAATTGTGTGGAATTCGTCTATGAAGAGTATGATTTCAGGATGGTTGCGCAGCTCCTCCACTACGTTCTTGATGCGGTTCTCGAAGTCGCCGCGGTAGCGGGTGCCTGCCACCAGCGAACCTATCTCGAGGGTGAAGAGGCGGCGGCCCTTGAGCACCGGAGGTACATCACCTGCGGCTATCCTCAGGGCAATGCCCTCCACTATGGCGGACTTGCCGACGCCGGGTTCGCCTATAAGCATGGGATTGTTCTTCTTGCGGCGGCCCAGAATCTCCACGACCCTCTCGATCTCGCGGTCGCGTCCCACAACGGGGTCTAGCTGACCCTCGCGGGCAGCCGCGGTGAGATCGTATCCGAATTCCTCAATCACCAGCGAAGCTTCGCCGTCATTCGAAGGCTCAGCTTCGGGAGCCTCCTCCTCAGCCGCCGGCTTAGGGCGTGAGCTGAGTATACTGTCGGAGGCAGTTTTCGCGGGGGATTTCTCCTCGGGCCTGCTGCCTGTGGGCGTCCCGTCCTCGGAGGTTGCGGGCAGATAATCGTGCTCACGGGTATAGCGCAGCACGTCTGCATAGGTTATCCCCTTGGAAGAGAGGAACTTCTGAGAAGCCGTCCCGGTGAGCCTCACGATGGCGAGCAGCAGGTGCGCCGGGGTAGCGAATGTGTCGCGGAGGCGGGCCGCTTCAAGCAGGGTGAGGTTGAGGGCGTTCTGGGTCTGGCGTGAGAACACCAGGTGATCCATCTCAGAATAGGATATGCTCTCGCTGCGGAATATGCTGTAGTCAATGTGGCCCTTGAACTCCTCGACATTGACCCCGAGACCCACCAGAGTACGGCAGGCGTCATTGTCTGCGTGACGCAGGATTCCAAGGAACAGATGGTCCACGCCGATTGAGTAACTGCCTGTGCGCATGGCCTCCTCACGGGCGTAGCTGACTATGAGATTGAGCTCTTCGGAAATACGTATGTCCATAGTGATAAATGTATGCAAAAGTAGCAAATTAATCGGTAATTTTCGTTATATTTGCGTGTTTATAACAGTAGAGTAAAACATGAGTGAAGAGATAAAGAATCCCGAAGAGAATATCGGCATCATCGAACCGGTTGAGATAGACCGCGAGATGCGGTCGGCGTATATTGATTACTCGATGTCTGTCATCGTGTCCAGGGCTCTCCCGGACGTGCGTGACGGACTCAAGCCGGTGCAGCGCCGCGTCCTCTTCGGCATGGACGAGCTGGGTCTGAGCTACTCAGGTCAGACCAAGAAGTCCGCCCGTATCGTGGGTGAAGTGCTCGGTAAGTACCACCCTCACGGAGACAGCAGCGTGTACGACGCAATGGCGCGTCTCGCGCAGCCCTGGAACCAGCGTTATCCCATGGTCTTCGGCCAGGGTAACTTCGGCTCCATGGACGGCGACCCCGTTGCGGCCATGCGTTACACCGAGGCCAAGCTTGCCAAGATGTCCGAGGATGTCCTCGGCGACATCGATGAGGATACCGTCGACATGCAGCTCAACTTCGACGACTCCCTCGAGGAGCCGACCGTGCTGCCGACCAAGCTGCCTCTGCTCCTGCTCAACGGAGCTTCCGGTATCGCTGTGGGTATGGCCACCAACATGGCCCCTCACAACCTCGGTGAAGTCTGCGACGGCATCTGCGCATATATTGACAATCCCGATATCACCGTGGATGAGCTCATGGAGCACATCAAGGGTCCCGATTTCCCGACAGGCGGCATCATCATGGGCCGTCAGGGCATCGTGGACGCCTATACCACCGGCCGCGGCCGTGTAGTGGTAAGGGCCAAGACCGAGATTGAGGTTGCCGACAACGGCCGCGAGACCATCGTGGTGACCGAGATCCCCTACATGGTCAACAAGGCCGAGATGCTCCATCACATCAGCGAGCTGGTGCGCGACAAGAAGATAGAGGGTATTTCCGAGATCAAGGACCTCAGCAACCGTGACGGCCTGCGCATCGAGATCCCCCTTAAGATGGGCAGCAACTCCGGCGTGGTGCTCAACACCCTGTTCAAGTTCACCGCCCTGCAGTCCAGCTTCGCCATCAACAGCGTGGCCCTCGTAGGCGGCCGACCTTACACCCTGCCGCTCAAGGATATCATCTCCAATTTCGTGGATTTCCGCCACGAAGTGGTGGTGCGCCGCACCCGCTTCGAGCTCGAGAAGGCTCGCAAGCGCGCCCATATCCTCGAAGGTCTGCTGAAGGCCATCGATATCATCGACGAGATAGTGGCTCTGATCCGCGCCTCCAAGAACATCGACGAGGCCAAGTCCGAGCTGGTGTCCCGCTACGCCTTCACCGAGGTGCAGGCCGCTGCCATCGTGGAGATGCGCCTGCGTCAGCTCACCGGACTGGAGAAGGATAAGCTCCGCGCCGAGTTCGAGGAGCTCGAGAAGTTCATCCTCCGCTGCGAGGAGATACTCGCAAGCGAGGCTGAGCAGCTCGCAATAGTCCGCGATGAGACCCAGAAGATGAAGGCCAAGTACGGCGACCCCCGCCGCTCTGAGATTACGCTGAGCGCCGACGAGTTCAACCCGGAGGACTTCTACCCGGATGAGGATGTGGTGATCACCATCTCCCACCTTGGATACATCAAGCGTACCGCCCTCAGCGAATTCCGCCTGCAGAACAGGGGCGGTGTCGGTGCCAAGGGAGGTGCCACCAGGGACGAGGACTTCATAGAGCACATCTATGTCGCGAATATGCACTCGACAATGCTCTTCTTCACCCAGAAGGGTATATGCTACCGCCTCAAGGTCTATGAGCTGCCCGAGGGCAACCGTTCGTCCAAGGGCCGTGCTGTCCAGAACCTCCTGCCCATCGACCAGGACGACAGCATCAGGACCTATCTCAACGCCAAGTCAATAGAGAGCCTCGACTATACCGACACCCACTTCGTGACCCTCGTGTCCCGTCAGGGTATAATCAAGAAGACCACTCTTACCGAATATGCCAACCGCCGCAGCCGCAACAAGGGTATCATAGCCCTCACTATACGCGAAGGCGATGCTCTGCTGGATGCAGTGCTCACCAGCGGCGAGGAGCAGATCATGATAGCCGCCCGTGACGGACGCTGCGTCCGCTTCGAGGAGAAGGATCTACGCGCCATGGGCCGTGGCGCCTCCGGTGTGAAGGGTATCAATCTCGCCGAAGGTGACGAGGTCGTGGGAGTCATCACCTATGATCCTGCCGACACCGCTGACGGAGCCCATACTATACTGGTAGTCAGTGAGAACGGCTATGGCAAGAGGTCCGATCCCGAGGACTATCGCCTCACTGCCCGCGGCAGCAAGGGAGTCAAGACTCTCAACATCACCGACAAGACTGGCAAGGTTGTTGCGATAAAGAACGTGACTGACGCCAATGACCTTATGATTATCAACCAGTCAGGACTTACCATAAGGATGGCCGTGACCGACATCAGGGTCGCCGGCCGCGCCACTCAGGGTGTCCGGCTCGTGAGCCTGCGTGAAGGCGACAGCATAGCCGCCGTCTCCGCAGTCGCACATGATTCCGACGATGCCCCCCAGCAGGAAGAAACATTAAACCAATAACTGTATTATGAAGAAAATCTTTTTAGCATTGGCTATACTTGCATCCGTGACCTTTGCGGGTGCACAGGACAAGAAGGTCGAGAGCGCAAAGGTCGCTATCGGCAAGGCTCTGGTGGCTTCACAGGACGCAAAGAAGTCCCTCAAGCCCGCCACCTGGCAGAAACTCGGCCAGGCTTATCTTGACCTCTACAGCGCATCTTCCGGCTCTGCATGGCTCGGCATGGGTATGCAGGAGCTGAACATGGTCGTGGACGAGAAGCCCGTTGCTACGGAGCAGGTAGCCCTCATGGGCGACCAGATGGTCAAGTATGTCTATGCTTCGCATAACTACTATTTCAACAGCCTTGGACAGCTCGCAATAATCGAGATTACCGTCCCCGAGGCAGAGGGCGCTCTCGCAGATGCTCTCGAGGCTTTCGAGAAGTTCTACAGCCTCGATCCCAAGAAGGTTAAGGAAACTTCCGCAGCCATCCAGAAAGTATCCCAGAGCTACAACGAGGCAGCTTACAGCAGCTACTCTCTCGGCAACGCCGCCAAGGCTTCCGAGCTCTTCGAGAAGGCTTACTGCGCATCTGTTGTAGAGCCTTATGCTCAGGCTGACACCAACGCTCTCTATAACACCGCGTTCATCGCTTTCGCAGCTCAGGATTTCGACAGGGCAGAGAAGTTCTTTGGTGTCTGCCTTGACAAGTACCAGTACGGCGGACAGGACGGCGACGTCTATGCCAAGCTTGCCGACATAGCCGACAAGAAGGGTGACAAGGCCGCTTCCATCGCAAAGCTCGAGGAGGGCTTCGCAAAGTATCCTCAGAGCCAGTCCATCCTGGTTGGCCTCATCAACTACTACATCGGAGCAGGTGAGGGCACCGATCGTCTGTTCCAGCTCCTCGAGCAGGCCAAGCAGACTGAGCCTGACAATGCTTCCCTCTCCTATGTCGAGGGTAATATCCACGGCCAGCTGGGTGACATCGAGGCTGCTAAGGCTGCATATGCCAAGTGCGCTGAGATCAACCCTGAGTATGAGTTCGGTTACATCGGTGAAGGCCTCATGTTCTTCAACAAGGCCGTCGAGGTGAGCGAGAAAGCTCAGACCGAGATGGACGACGCCAAGTACATGGCTCTGGTAGCTGAGTTCGAGGCTGACCTCAAGGCCTGCATCCCTCCGTTCGAGAAGGCTTTCGAGATTACCAAGGACGACAGTATCAAGCTCAGCGTGGCAGAGTACCTCAAGAACGCCTACTTCCGCTTCCGCACTGAGAGCGAGGAGTTCATGGCCGGCTACAACAAGTTCAACGACTACGTAACCGCCAATAAGTAGCTCCTCAGGAGTTATTCATTTTTTCCCGTGAGCAAAAGACCCCCTTTTCGCTCACGGG
>CAMZEI010000004.1 GCA_947305815.1 uncultured Bacteroidales bacterium
TCGAGCAGATGGAGATGCAGTTCTTCATCAAGCCCGGCACCGAGCTGGAATGGTTCGCCAAGTGGAAGGAGCAGCGCATGAAATGGCATGTCAATATCGGCATGGGAGCCGAGAATTACCGCTTCCACGACCATGAGAAGCTTGCCCACTACGCCAATGCAGCTACCGATATCGAGTTTAACTTCCCCTTCGGATTCAAGGAGCTCGAGGGTATACACAGCCGCACTAACTGGGATCTCGGCAACCATCAGAAGTTCTCAGGCAAGAAGATAGAGTACTTCGACCCCGAAGAGGGCGCCGCATACACTCCGTACGTGGTCGAGACCTCCATCGGCGTGGACCGCATGGTGCTCGCAGTGCTCAGCCATTCCTATCATGAGGAGCAGCTGGAGAATGGCGAGACCCGCGTGGTCCTGAGCATACCTCCGGCACTCGCCCCCGTCAAGGCCGCCGTACTGCCTCTTGTAAAGAAGGACGGCCTGCCTGAGCTGGCTCAGAAGATAATGGACGACCTGAAGTACGATTTCAACTGCCAGTACGAGGAGAAGGACAGCATTGGCAAGCGCTACCGCCGTCAGGATGCTATCGGAACCCCGTTCTGCATCACCGTGGACCACGACTCTCTCGTGGATGGCAAGGTAACCGTACGCGACCGTGACACCATGACCCAGGAGCGCGTCCCTATAGCGGAGCTTAGGGCCCTGATTGATGCCCGCGTCAATATGAACAACCTGCTCCGTAATCTGTAATGGCTCAGACATTCTCGGAGCTGGGCCGCATAGAGGCTATAAAGCAGCTCTTCGAAGGGACAGGCTATTCCCCCTTCGGAGAGCCGCTTTGGCTTGAAACCGTACAGAAGGACTGCGTAGTCTCCGCCTCCGGCCTCATGCTGGAAGGCATTGACTTCGATCTGGTATACTTCCCGCTGAAGCATCTTGGACGCAAGGCGGTGCTGAAGGTGACCGGCGAGCTGTATGCCGTGATGGCCAGACCCGCTACGCTCTCGGTACAGCTGGGAGTGTCCGCTAAATTAGATTTCCCTCAGATACAGGAGCTCTGGAGTGGAATCGTAGCCGCAGCGAAGGAGTATGGATATGCGCATCTCAGTCTGGACCTCCAGCCTTCGCGCAACGGCCTCACGATAGCAGTCTCCGCTACCGGCAGCCACGGATCCGAAGTCTCCGCTGCCAGGCCCAAGGCACAGTCCAAGGACCTCATATGCGTGTCCGGAGCGCTGGGGGCAGCCTTCCTGGGACTCAGGGTCCTGGAGAGGGAAAAGGCCAACTTCGACGGCGGCTCCATGGACCAGAAGGCCCTTGAAAAATATAAGATGCTGGTCGGATCCTATTTAAGGCCCGAAATAAGCCCTGCGCTGCCCGCGCAGCTCGCAGACGCTAAACTATATCCATCGTACGGTTATTTCGTCACCAGAGGCCTCGCAGACGCAATTCTGCGCCTTTGCAGGGATTGCTCCCTCGGCGCCAAAGTCTATGCGGACAGGATTCCCTTCGAGGGAGGCAGTTTCGAGCTGGGGCGCGAGATTGACATCGACCCCGTATCTGCCGCGATGAACGGCGGCGAAGACTACCGCCTGCTCTATGTCATCCCCCTGGCGCAGTACGAGGCTTTCCGCACAGATTTCCAGACTTTTGACATAATCGGCCACCTGGCCCTTCCTGAAGCCGGCGCCGTCCTGGTATCCCCCGACGGCCTGGAGCACCCTGTCTCAGCGCAAGGCTGGTAGATTCCGGGTCGCGCTACGCTTGCCCGGAATGACTATTCGCGCGCGAGCGTTGTGGAGCAGGGATGTTGCCTTCCGGACCGTGTGTCTTTTACACGGGACGGGAGGCACATTTCTGCGCGTTGGGTGAGCATATTATTTGGTCTGAATTGTGTAGGGGATGCCGAGACGGTCAAACGCGCCGAAGAGCTCGTAGTCGGTGCCGACCAGGAACTTCTTGCTGACGAAATCGAGCTTGTAGCCCGTAGGCCCGTCCTCCATGTGGATGGTAAGCGGCGTCTTCCCCTTGTTCTTCTTGAGAATTGATATGAACTCCGACCGGAATTCCGGTGAGAGCACCTCGGTATTCAGACTGATGGTTATGCCGGCGAGATGCGACTCTGCGACCGTGCCGAGCAGAGACACTTCCTTAATCTTGAACGAATACTCCGTGCTGGGCTTGCCGTCCCTGCCGGCTCCGAAGCGAGGGGAGATTTCACCCTGGATGAACAGCTGGTCGTGCAACTTCAGCACAGGCCTCCACGCATCATAGTCGCGCCCGAAGAGCACCAGCTCATAGTTGCCTCCGAAGTCCTCGAGGGTCAGTTTCGCTCCCTGCTTGCCAGCCTTGGTTACCAGAGTCTTCTCCTCCGTCACTATGCCGGCTATTCTCGCCGGAATCGTCGCCTTGCGTGCGGCGCAGTCGTCAATGGTATCCTGCAACTTGTCCAGACTGCAGGTCGTAAAGTGCTCAATCTCAAATGCGTATTTGTCCAGCGGGTGCGAGGACAGGTACATGCCTACCAGTTCCTTCTCCTGCTTGAGCAGCTCGAGGGTGTTCTCCTCGTGCGGAGCAGCGGGTATTGCCGGCCTGTGCGGCTTCATCTCCTCGACCTCTCCGAACAGGGAAGTAGCGCTGTTGACCTGGTCGTTGCTGTAGAGCTCGCCGTAATGTACCAGTTCGTCGAGGAAGACGCTCCCGGTCTCGCAAGGCAGCAGGTACTGGCTTCGCTTGTATCCGAATGAATCCAGCGCTCCTGCAAGCAACAGGGACTCGAGGGCTTTGCGGTTCACCACACCGGCCATCCTTTCGATGAAATCGTACGGATCGGCGAAGACTCCGCCCTTCTCCCTCTCAGCAAGTATCGCCGTCACGATATTGTCGCCGAATCCTTTGATGCCGCCCAGTCCGAAGCGTATGTTGCCGTCGTGATTGACCGTGAAATGCGCATCGGATTCGTTGATATCGGGGGTCAGGACCTTGATGCCGTTCTTGCGGCAGTCAGCCATTATCTCCTTGAGCTCTTCCATGTTGGAGAGGTTCTGGCTTAGGTTGGCGGCCTGGAACTCTGCCGGATAGTGGGCCTTGAGCCAGGCGGTCTGGTAGCTTACCCAGGCATAACAGGTGGCGTGGGACTTGTTGAACGCGTATTCTGCGAAAGCCCTCCAGTCCTTCCAAATCTTCTCAAGCGTAGCCTGTGGATGCCCGTGGGAGAGTCCTCCGGCCATGAAATCCTTCTGCAGGCTCTCCAGCACATCCAGCTTCTTCTTACCCATGGCCTTACGGAGCTTGTCAGCCTTGCCCTTGGAGAAGCCTGCAATCTTCTGCGATATGAGCATGACCTGCTCCTGATAGACCGTAACCCCGTAAGTCTCCTCGAGATACTGCTTCATATCCGGGAGGTCGTAGGTGATGGGCTCCTCGCCCCTCTTGCGCGCAACGAACTGCGGGATGTATTCCATAGGTCCCGGACGGTACAGGGCATTCATTGCAATGAGGTCCTCAAACCTCTGCGGATGCAGCTTCTGGAGCCATTCTTTCATACCGCCGGACTCGAACTGGAACACGCTCTTGGTGTCTCCGCGGCTGTACAGCTCATAGACGGCAGGGTCTGCTATATCAATCTTCTCAATGTCGATATCCTTCCCGTAACGCTTCTTGATAAGCGCCAGGCACTCCTTGATGATGCTGAGTGTCCTCAGGCCCAGGAAGTCCATCTTGAGCATGCCTACGTCTTCAATCTGGGAGCCCTCGAACTGGGATACCCACACATCCTGTCCGGTAGACTTATCGGTTGCTATGGATATTGGTATATAGTCCGTAAGGTTGCCTCGCCCGATAATCATGGCGCAGGCGTGTATGCCGGTCTGGCGTATGCTTCCCTCAAGCTTCACTGCGTATTTGAGCACTTCCCTGACCAGCGAATCGCCGTTCTCGTATTCGGCCTTGAGCTCCGGCAGGTAGCGGACGCAGTTCTTGAGGGTGGGCTTGAACATCTTCTTCTCTCCCTTCTCATCGCGGGCCTCGAAAGGACGGTCCGGAATCATCTTGGTGAGACGGTTGGATTCGGCGATGGACAGCTGACTTATGCGCGCTACGTCCTTTACGGCCAGTTTGGCGGCCATGGTGCCGAAAGTAATCACATGGGAGATATGGTCCACCCCGTAGTGCTCCTGCACGTACTGAATCACGCGATAGCGGCCGTCATCGTCGAAATCCACGTCTATATCAGGCATGGAGATACGCTCGGGGTTGAGGAAACGCTCGAACAGCAGGTCGTACTTGATGGGGTCCAGATTGGTTATCCCGAGGCAGTATGATACCACGCTGCCTGCGGCCGAGCCTCGGCCGGGCCCCACTGATATACCCTCCCTGCGGGCCTCTGCTATGAAGTCCTGGACTATAAGGAAGTAGTCCGGGAAGCCCATGCGGGAGATGGTCTTGAGCTCGAAATCCATGCGCTCGCGCAGCTCCGGAGTAAACTCGGGATATCGCTGCGCGGCACCCTGCCATGCCAGATGGCAGAGGTAGGCTACCGAACGGTTGAATTCCTCACCTCTCTCGATGCCGTCTTCGCCCGTACGGCCTTCGTCAATTATATCCTTATATTTCTCAAGATAGGAGTCAATGTCCGCAAGGAAGGCAGGGTCTATGTTGAATTTTGGCAGCACATGCCCTTTGTCCAGCTCGTAGGGCTTCACCTTCCCGAGTATCTCCACCGTGTTGGCGAGAGCCTCCAGATGCCCCGGGAACAGGGCCATCATCTCGTCTTCGCTCTTGAGATACTCCTGCTGGGTGTAGCGCAGACGCTTGGGGTCGGCCAAATAGGTGTTGGTATTGATGCAGATGAGTCTGTCATGGACCGGACCGTCCTCCGCGCGCACGAAATGTACGTCGTTGGTGGCCACCACCTTGATATGGTACTGCTCTGCGAGGCGGAAGATTTCCGCGGTGTATTCCTTCTGCTGCTCGTACAGCGTCGGCTCCATCCCGGGGACCTGGGTGCGGTGGAGCATCACCTCCATGTAATAGTCATCCCCGAACACGCGGCGATGCCACTGTATGCAGTCATCTACGGCCTTGTGATCGCCGGCAAGTATGGCTCTCGGCAGCTCACCGGCCATGCACGCCGAGCAGCAGATAAGGTCCTCATGGTAGCGCTCAATTACCTCGTGGCTTACCCGCGGCTTGTAGTAGAAGCCCTCGATGAAGCCGGTTGAGACTATCTTCATGAGGTTGCGGTAGCCGTTCTCGTTCTTGGCGAGCAGGATGAGGTGGAAGTACTTGTCGTGGTCCTTGTCGTGGAGACGGTGGTCGTAATGGCGGGTCACATAGACTTCGCAGCCTATAATCGGCTTGACTCCGGGATGCTTTTTCGCAACCGTGTAGAACTCCTTGACGCCGTACATGTTGCCGTGGTCGGTGATGGCAAGGCCGGGCATGCCCAGCTCTTCGGCGCGGCAGAAAAGGTCCTCTATATTGGAGAGACCGTCAAGTATCGAGTACTGTGTATGGACGTGAAGGTGTACGAACGACATAGGTAACAAAGATAAAAAAAGGCCGCGAGATTTCGCGGCCCTTTCTACGGAAGTTTTCAAAAATTACTTCGCGCTCTTCTTGGTCGAATCGTACATGACAGGAGTACCAATCATGATGGAAGCATAGGTACCGATGAGGATACCGACGCAGAGAGCGACCGACAGACCTCTGATGCTCTCGCCGCCGAAGATTGCGATTGCGATCATCGGGAGGAGGGTGGATACGGATGTGTTGACCGTACGGGTGAGGGTTGCGTTGAGCGAAGTGTTGACCGTCTCGGCGAAGTCTGCATTGGGATGCAGGAGCTTGTTCTCACGGATTCGGTCGAAGATAACCACGTTGTCGTTGATTGCGTAACCTATAATAGTAAGGATAGCCGCAATGAAGGTCTGGTCCACGTCGAGGTTGAACGGCAGTATGCCGGTGAACAGGGAGAAGAAACCAATAACGATGATTGCGGTATGCGCAAGCGAGACGACGCCGCCAAGTCCCCAGGTCCAGCCCTTGAAACGGAAGGCGATGTAGGCGAAGATTACGAGCAGCGCGAGAATCACGGAGATGATTGCGTTGCGGCGTATGTCGCTGGCTATCGAAGCTCCAACCTTGTCGGAGGAGATGATACCGTTGGGGTTGTCGAGAGTGGAGGTGAAGTCTGCGAGGGTGGTGCCTTCGGAGAAGTAACCCTTGAGGGACTCGTAGAGCATGCCTTCGATCTCGGCATCCACATCGGAGGACTCGTCGCGGTACTTGTAGGAAGTCGTGATCTTCATCTGGCTGTCACCACCGAACTGCTTGACCTCGACAGAAGACTCGGGATCTGCAGCGTTGAAAGTATCGCTGACAGATGCACGCACCTGCTCTGCAGTGACGGGCTGGTCAAAGCGCACCACATAGGTACGGCCGCCGGTGAAATCGACACCGTAGGTGAATCCCTTGAAGGAGATGGAGCCTATTGCGATGAGGATGAGAGCGCCGGAGATGATGTAGGAGTATTTGCGCGCGCCGAGGAAGTTGATGTGGGTGTTCTTGAGGAAGCCGGCAGTGAGCTTGCTCTCGAAGCTTATGTTCTTGCCCTTTGCAATCCTGGCCTCGAATACGAGACGGGTGACGAAGATTGCGGTGAGCATGGAGGTGATGATACCGATGATGAGGGTGGTTGCGAAGCCCTTGATGGGGCCGGAACCGAAGAAGAACAGCACCAGACCGGTGAGCAGGGTGGTCACCTGACCGTCGATAATGGCGGAGTAAGCGTTGCGGTAACCGTCTGCGACAGCCTTACCGAGGCCCTTACCGGACTTGAGCTCTTCCTTGATGCGCTCATAGATGATAACGTTGGCGTCCACTGCCATACCGAGGGTCAGGACGAGACCTGCGATACCGGGCAGGGTCAGGACGGCACCGAACGAAGCGAGGGTACCGAAGAGGAGCACCACGTTGGTAAGCAGAGCGAAGTCAGCAGCGATACCTGCGCCGCGATAGAAGAACACCATGTACAGGAGTACGAGGATGAAAGCTATTACGAACGAAAGGAGACCGTCGTGGATGGACTTGGCACCGAGGGAAGGACCTACGACCTGCTCCTGGACGATAGTTGCGGGAGCGGGAAGTTTACCGGACTTGAGGACGTTGGTAAGGTCTGTTGCTTCCTCCACGGTGAAGTTGCCGGAAATCTCGGAGTTGCCGCCGGTGATCTCGCTGTTGACGACGGGATAGCTGTAGACGGTACCGTCGAGCACGATGGCTATCTGGCGGCCGATGTTGTCCTTGGTGAGGCGGGCCCAGATATTGGCGCCCTCAGCGTTCATGGACATAGAGACGGTGGGGTTGCCGCTGCCGCGACGGTTGTCATAGGACACGCGGGCGTCGGTCACGACACCGCCGTCGAGGGGAGCCTTGCCGTCACGGGCGGAGGCCCTGATAGCGATGAGCTCGTAATAGTTGCCACCCTTGATAAGCTCGGTGGGCTTCACGGACCACATCCAGACGAAGTCGGCGGGGAAGAGTGCCGCAATCTGGGGGTTCTGGAGCATGCGCTCTACGACGGGCATGTCGGGGGCGCTCACATAACCGAGGCATGCGCTGCCCCTGGCCTGTGAGAGGTTGAGGACTGCGAAGAGGGGATTTGCCTTACGGAAAGCCTCGAAGTCAGCGTTGTCGGCTGCTGCCTGCTGCTCGAGCTCTTCGGCGAGCACGTCCTTCTCAGCCTCCTCGGCCTTGGCGGCTGCGGGAGCCACGTTCTCAGCTTCGAGCTCGGCGAGGATGTTGTTGGCCTCAACGAGGAAAGGATAGATCTCCGAATACTCGTAGGTTGTCCAGAACTCGAGGGATGCGGTACCCTGCAGGAGGTTACGCACACGCTCAGGCTCCTTGACACCGGGGAGCTCGACGAGGATACGGCCGGTGTTGCCTATCTTCTGGATGGAAGGGGAGGTCACGCCGAAACGGTCGATACGGTTGCGCAGAACGTTGAATGAGTTGGCTATTGCACTCTCGGCCTCTTCCTTGAGGACGGAGACTACCTGGTCGTCAGTGGACTCGGGTTTCACCTTGTCGCGCATGTCGTAGGTACCGAACACGCTGGAGAGCCTCTCGCCGCCGCTCACCTCGCTCCATGCCTGTGCGAAGAGGGTGATGAGGTCGGACTGGGAGCCGATGCTGCGCTCCTTGGTAAGCGCGAGGGCCTGCTGGAAACGGGGATCGGATGCGTTGTCGCTGGCGAGAACCTTGAGGAGGTCTTCGAGCTGGACCTGGAGCATGACGTTCATGCCGCCCTTGAGGTCAAGACCGAGGTTGATCTCCTTGGCTTTGACATCCTTGAAAGTATAACCGAAATAAACCTTTTCGGAAGAGATGGAGTCGGTGTACCTCTTGGTGACATCCTTCTTGAGCGAATCGAGGTAGAAAGCCCTGTTCTCTTCGGAAATTGCTTCGAATGCGGCGCTCTCCTGGAATGCTGCAGCGGCGGCTTCGGCCTTGTTCTCGGCGCGCTTCTCGATAATCGAGGTCACGGCGGTGAAGGAAAGCTGCCAGAGGCAGGCAATTACGAGGATGATTGCCACGAATCTGATTGCACCTTTGCTTTGCATAATTATCGCTTGTTTTAAATATTGTCGTAAATAGCTCGCAAAGTTAGCATTTTTTTCAATATATTTGTAAGAAACAAAGCTCTTTTGCGTATGTGGTGGATTATTGCAACACTCATTGTGCTCGGAGTTCTATGCCTTGTGGCTGAGCTCCTGCTGATACCCGGAGTGGGTATCGCCGGCTTCCTCGGGGTGGCCTCTCTGGTGGCCTCGTGCTGGTACGGATATGCCTTCATGGGTCCTGCCGTCGGTACAACGGTAACCATAATCAACGTAGCCCTTGTGGTCATCGCGGTAGTGGTCGCCCTGCGTTCCAAGACCTGGAAGAAGTTCGAGCTCAGCGACGAGATACGCTCCCATGTCGAAGACAAGTCCTCTGCGGTCGCCATCGGCAGCAAGGGAGAGACGGTGACCCGCCTTGCCCCCATGGGTACGGCGAAATTCGGTGAAGTGACCCTCGAAGTCAAGTCCGCCGACAATCATATGATCGACCCCAAGACAGCCGTCGAAGCCGTCGGAAGGGAGGATGGTAAAATACTTGTAAAACCTTTAATTTCAGAATAATATGACAGGTCTTCTCATTTGGATTGCGATTGTTGTAGTAGGACTCATCATAGTCCTTTGGTTCTTCCCGGTTGCACTTTGGTTCCAGGCCCTGCTGTCCGGAGTGCATATCTCGCTGCTGCAGCTTGTGCTGATGAGGTGGAGGGGAGTCAATCCCAAAACCATAGTGATGGCGATGATCACCGGCACCAAGGCCGGCCTGACCCTCAAGGCCAACGAGCTGGAGGCTCACTATCTTGCCAAGGGTAATGTCCCCAAGGTGATAATGGCGCTTATCTCAGCCAACAAGGCTAACATCAACCTCGATTTCAAGATGGCTGCGGCTATAGATCTTGCCGGACGTGACGTGCTCGAGGCCGTGCAGATGTCAGTTAACCCCAAGGTCATCAACACCCCGCCCGTCACAGCTGTTGCTAAGGACGGTATCCAGCTGATAGCCAAAGCCCGCGTGACCGTGCGCGCCAATATCAAGCAGCTCGTCGGAGGTGCTGGAGAGGAGACGGTGCTTGCCCGTGTAGGTGAGGGTATAGTCTCGTCCATCGGATCCTCGGAGAGCCACAAGCAGGTGCTCGAGAATCCCGACACCATCTCCAAGATAGTGCTTGGCAAGGGTCTTGACACCGGTACCGCTTTCGAGATTCTCTCCATCGACATCGCTGACATAGACGTGGGTAAGAACATCGGTGCCGTGCTCCAGATGGATCAGGCTGAGGCTGACAAGAACATAGCCCAGGCCCGTGCAGAGGAGCGCCGCGCAATGGCTGTCGCTCTCGAGCAGGAGAACAAGGCGAAGGCTCAGGACGCCCGCGCGAAGGTCATCGAGGCTGAGGCTCAGGTGCCTCTCGCCATGGCGGAAGCCTTCCGCAGCGGCAATCTCGGCATCATGGACTACTATAGGATGAAAAACATCCAGGCCGATACCGAGATGCGGGAGAAGATCGCTAAATAGGAGGAGATTCCGGGTCGCGCTACGCTTGCCCGGAATGACTATAAAAGAAAAGGCTCGGTCAAACCGAGCCTTTTCGTCATTCCGGCCGAAGAGCCGGAATCTCCTTATCGCCCCGATGCCTTTATCAGGTCGCGGACGGAGTATGTGAAGGCCGTTTCGCCAGCGAGGTCTTCCAGACACAGATGCAGGCGGAAACGCCAGTGATGATGAGGATCGGCCGGCTGGTTGATCCTCTCTTCGTTACGCTCCGGCCGGCGCAGCTTCTCGTCTATCGAGAGCCAGTCCTGCAGAGGGAAGATGGCGAGCATCGAAGGTGAATAGAGGAACTCCACCAGCGCGTCCCTGCAGGCCATAGAGTCGGGATCCTCGGTGAACTGCATGCGCAGGGTCTCCATATCGTGACTCGAGGTGGCGCATACGCTGAGGTACTTCCAGGGGCCCTCCTGCTCCATGCCGCGCATCTTGAGAGAGAGTATCTTCTCGTGGTCCATCACTCCGGGGACGCAGTCAGGCACCATGCCGAGGTCCTCGCCGCACGCCAGCATGCCGGTGGCACCGAGCAGCTCGGGGAGCTTGCGCTCAGCATTGACGCGCCAGAAGTCATCGTGACGGTGGTAGAAGAAGTCGTTGTACAGAGCGCCGTACTTCTCCTGCTGCCACCACTCGAGCTTGCTGTTGTCGGGCTTAATCAGCGGCTGATACATGCCGGGATGCCTGGGGTCCGGATGGAAGAGGCCCTCCAGAGGCAGCCCCATGTCCAGGATCTCCTTCTCGCTGTAGGGCAGTGCCGGGTTGAAATGGCCCAGAAGCCCTCCGGTGAACTCCTTCGGGATCTCCCAGATGCGGAAGAATCCGAGTATATGGTCGATGCGGAAAGCGTCGAAGTACTGGCTCATCTTGCGCAGGCGCTCTTTCCACCAGGCATAGTCATCCTTTGCCATCTCTTCCCAGTTGTAGGTGGGGAAGCCCCAGTTCTGGCCTTCGGTGGAGAAGAAATCCGGCGGAGCTCCGGTGGAGGAGTCGAGATTGAAGAGCTCGGGATGCCAGTAGGCCTCGGCACTGTCAGCACTTACGCCAATGGGCAGGTCGCCCTTGAGATAGATACCCTTGGAGTGCGCATAAGCTACCTCTTCGGAGAACTGCTTGTCCAGATGATACTGCATCCAGGCGTAATATTCGGTCTCCAGACCGTCCCTGCGTGCGCAGAATTCGGCATATTCGCCGAGCCAGTGGGCATTAGCCTTGTAGAACTTCTTGTAATCGGCGCTTGCGAGGTCTTTTGCCCCGCGGGCCTCGTAAGCCTTGCGTATATAGGCCATCTTGGCCTTGAACACGCGAGGATAATCGAGCTCGGGAAGGGCGTTGAGGGCCTTCTGCTCACGTTTGAAAGCTGCGTCCTCCTTGATGCCCAAGTCCTGCAGGTGTATGTACAGGGGATGCAGGGCGAAGGTGCTTATGGGACTGTAGGGATAGGAGTCAGCCCACTCGCCGCGGCGGGTGGTATCGTTTACCGGCAGCAGCTGGATAAGACACTGTCCGGTCGCTGCGGCCCAGTCCACGAGGGGATGCAGATCCCTGAACTCCCCTATTCCGAAGTCGCCAGCGGTCCTCAGCGAGAATATAGGCACGGCAGTGCCGGCTCCCTTGAAGCCGGGGGCGTCGAACACTTCAGCCGAATGCTTGCGCGGGAAGGGGCAGCCCTCGACAGGGCAGTCTATCCATGTGTCGTTAATTACGCTCTCCAGCTCGGTCCTGTGATGATGGACCCATTCTGTCCTGCGAATCAGTCCGTCAGCCATCACGAGGTAGCTGTAATCTGCGAGCATGGCCTTGGTGCATCCTTTGACGGTTACTGTCCACATGCCGTCACCGGCCCAGTCCATGCGGTATTTTACATCATCCGCAGTCAGGCACAAGCTCTCGCCCCAGCGGGTGTTGTAGTGAATATTGAAAGTTACCTGCATAACCTTAGCTTACTTGAGTATCCAGCCCCATGCGGGGATAGTTACGGACTCGCCGTCGATACAGACGACGGCTTCGGAGGCGCTGAGGTTGGCATAGACGCAGACCGCGTCCTCGCCGCAGCAGCGGCTGAATGCCAGCACTCCTTCGGGGACATCTTCGATGAATACTGCGGGAGCACCCTTCTCACCTGCGGAGAGGCACTCATGAGCATGGCGGAAGGCCACAAGCTCAGTTACGAATGAAGTGTATTCGTTGGCACTCCAGTCGACGATGGGATCCTTCTCGAAGAAGGCGAGGCGGCGACTAAGACCGATTTCCTGTCCGGTGTACACCAGCGGCTGACCCTTAGGCAGGGTGAAGCAGAGAACCTGCATGACCTTGGCAGCGTCGCCCATCCTCTCGAATTCGGTACCCTGCCAGGAGTTCTCGTCATGGTTGGAGGTGAACATCAGGCGGAAGTTCGCGCTTCCCATCCATGCATCATCCTCAGCTACATAGTCAAGGATATCCTGCACGGTCTTGGTGCCCTGAGCTACATCGTTGAGGATGTGATGCAGTTTCCATGCGTAGGAGGCGTCGAAAGTCTCGAGGGGATCAGTGAGAGCATCGCTCTCAGCCTCTGCGAGCAGATAGGCCTCTGGATAGTCGTGCCTGATGCCGGGCAGTATGCCCTTCCAGAACTTTGCGGGGACTTCACCTGCGGCATCGCAGCGGAATCCGTCCACGCCCTTGTCCAGCCAGAAGCGCATGGCTTCGTCCTGGGCTGCCCAGACTGCCTCGTTCTCATAGTTGAGGCTGCGGGTGTCGGTCCAGTCGTACTCCCAGATGGCATTGCCTTCCTCGTCCCTCTCGTAGAACTCGGCCGGCATGGTGGTCATCCACACATGGTCGGGAGCGGTCTGGTTGGCGACCCAGTCGAGGATTACCTTGAATCCCATCTCGTGTGCAGCACCAAGGAGGCTCTCGAAGTCCTCCATCGTGCCGAATTCGGGATTGACCTTGGTATAGTCGGAGATTGCATAGTAGGAGCCGAGAGTCCCCTTGCGGCCCTCAGTGCCAATCTCATACATGGGCATGAGCCAGAGGATGTCTACGCCGAGATCCTTGAGGCGCGGAAGCTGGGCTTCCACTCCGGCGAAGGTCCCCTCGGGGGAGAACTGACGGATGTTGACTTCGTACATGACAGTGTTGTAGGTCCAGTCGGGGTGCAGGGACTTGGGACCATGCGAACACGCTGCAAGAGCGAGCAGCGCCGCGAGAATGACGATAATCTTTTTCATTTTGTGTTATTTGATATAATAAACTGCAGATGAATTGCCGCCGAGGGTGAGCGAGCTGCCGCTCAGAGAGCATGTGCCGAGGCTCACTACGAGCTCTCCCAGACTGTCGCCGGGGGTGATGGTCTTAGGAGCAGCGCCGACATTGTGGACTACGAGCACTTTGGATCCGTCGGAGCCTGTCATATACCAGGCGGCGATTGCCTTACCCTCCGAGGTATTGGTCTCGTTATATACGGGATGGCGGCTCATAACTCCGCCTGCGAGGGCGGGGCAGGTGTTGCGCGCCTTGGTGAAATCATAATAGGTATGAAGTATCGAGGACTCATCCTTCTGCTGGTTTGCAACGGAAATCTCGTCTCTGACGAGAGTGTAATCCACATGCCCTCCAAGGTCAGCGGTAGCTGCGGAGGAAGCATTGTCCCACACTATCGGGGTGCGCACCAGCTCGTCGCGGCCGCCTTCGTCCCCGTCCTTACCCCAGTAGCCGAGCTCTTCGCCCTGATAGATGTAGGGCTCGCCCTCGGCGGTGAGAAGCATGGCCGCGGCCTGTTTGCAGCGGGCGGTGTTGAGCCCGAGCACGGTGGCGGTGCGTGTCTCGTCGTGGTTGGCGAGCTTGGTCGCGGCGATAGCCTTGGGGTTCACGGCTTTGTATGCTTTGCGGTAGCCGAGTATGTCTTTGGAGAAATAGCAGCCCGTCTGCTCGTTGAGGACCCATTTGAGCCTCTCCCAGAAGTCGAATTCGAACAGGGCGGGGAGGGCTTTATAGTACTGGGCTACATCTGATGCGCCCATCCAGGCCTCGGCCACCATGTAGAAGTCCTCGGAGTGTGACTCGCGATAGCTTGCGTTGCATCGGTCGTACCACTTGCGCAGGAGCGTTACGTTGGAGCTGTTGTTGAATGTCCACATGCCGCCGCAGATATGCTTGACGGCATCCAGACGCAGGCCGTCGATGCCAAGGCCTATCCATTTGTCCACGGTTGCGGCGATGGCCTGGAAACAGGCATTCTCCTCAGCTTTGGACACATCGCCGTAGTTGAGGTCGGGCATCCAGCTGCCGAAGGCGCCCATGTAGCGGACGCTCTGAGATACGGTATTGGAGAGGTCGAAGCGGTAGCGGCCGGTGCCGGTGAAGAAGATGTTGCCTCCGTCGCCCACGAGGTCTATGGGTATGCCTTCAGTCATGTTATAATCCTCCTGGGCGGCGCCGAACTTGGAGCCGGCGGTCCAATCCATAGACTTGCGAACAAGCACGCCGGTAGTGCCGCTGAGATCGGCCACGATGTGGTAGGTGCCGTCTTTGTCGTCCACGAACCTTACGGCTTTGCCGTCATGTCCCTGGGGCCACATCCAGAGGTTCCAGGTGGCGCTGCCATTGGTTACAGCTTCGCTTGTGGAACTGACCTTGAGGCGCGGCGATCCGCTCGTTGCCGAATGCCATTCGTCATTGTTGTAGGAGTAGCCTTTGAGCATGGGATAGCTGCTCCACTCGGAGGCCGGATTCGTGCAGATGAAATAGTAATCCCTGTAGGGGCTCGAGGGGTCTGCTAGAGCCTCTGTGAACCATGGATGACCCTTGCCGCTGTGGTTGAGGACATAGTCCATGTATATCTTTATCCCCTTGGCGTGGGCTGCGTCAATAAGTGCCTTGAAATCGGCCTCGCTGCCGTATTTGGGATTGAGCGCGCCGTAATCCACGACATCATAGCCGTGATAGGAGTCGGCCGGATGTGCGGGGGAGAGCCAGATTGCGCTCACTCCCAGGCCGTCCAGATAATCCAAATGCTGCCTGATTCCGTTGAAATCCCCTATCCTGTCGCCGTCGCTGTCGGCGAAGCTGTAAATCAGGAGCTGGTAGGTGATACCTCCCTTTTTGTCTCCTGCTGCGTACGCGGGGATGCTGTCGTCATGGGTAGGATCTACGGTCGGGGTCTTGTCGCAGGCCGCAAGGAGAAGCGCCAGCACACAAAGGACCATCCAGTATAAGGTCTTTTTCATATACAGGTTATTAGTTTAGTCTCCAAATGTACACAAAAGCCCGATGATTTACAACAAAAAAGGCCCCCGCGTCGCGGGAGCCTTTTAAGGTAAGATTTACTCTAAGTATAAATATTAGAGAGTGCAGTGAAGTTCGAGTTTGGTACCACCCTTGTTGCTCCATGCCCAGAGAGTAATCTGCTCTGCAGGGATTGCAAGAAGGTCGGCACGGGGGATAGAGAACTCAACAGCTACTCCGTCTTCGGTGACAGCGCCAGCGCATGCCATAGCTGCTACGGAGCAGGATTCAGGAGCTACTGCCCCAGCCTTTGCAACAGTGATGTGACCGCTTTCTGCGTAAGGATATGCGACAAGGACCATTTCGTAAGGACCATTGCCCCACAGTTCTACGCCTGTTGCGGGATCGTTATCGGTGTCAAAGCAAAGGTAAACATAGCCATTTCCATCCCAGAGATCTGCCATGCGCTCAGTTGTCCTCTTGTAATAGAGGTAGATGTTTTTGGAATCAGAGGTGGCCTTGAAAGCTGCAGAGACAGACTCTCCGGTTACACCTTCAATTGCATCCCAGTCACTCAGATCGCCGTCGATAACGATAGCGGGAGCTACTGCATCCTCGATGGTTGCGGTGCCAGCGTTGAAGTCAAGGCTGATCTTCTTGCCGCCTTCGACATTGAAGCGAGCCTGGTCGTCGCCACCTGCACGGTAGACAATCTTGCCGTCTTCGTAGAATACGAACTCGGTCTTCCACCAGTCATACCAGCCGTTAGGGGTGCACTGATTGTCAGCAACGGTAGGGACAACCTTGCTGGCCATACGGAGCTCTCCAGCGCCGGAAGTGGTGATAACCATCTTGTCGCCCTCAGCGACGAATTCCTCAGCGGAGTCGAAGTCCCAGCCGCCGGTGAACACTGCGTCACCGAAGCCGAACACCTTTGCGGGAGCAATCTCAACGACACCTTCGTTGCCGTCGACAAATACGGTATAGAAGCCGGTCTCAGGGACCCAGCAGTTGCCGTCTGCTACAGAGTAGCCGACAGTGCCTGCGCCGGTGAAGTCACCGTTCCAAGCCTTGACAGAGCAGAACTTGAAGCCCTGGTCCTTGTCGAACCAGCGGGTGCACCAGAACTTGCCGGTGGTGCCCCATACGGGAACGAGCTCAGCGACGCCGTCGCTATCCCAGCTCCAGCCTCCGAACTGAGCACCGATCATGTACATGTGCTCGGGAGCAGCAGAAGCGGACTCCTGGATTACCTCATACTTGAAAGAGTTGGCGATGTCGCCCTCAGCAAGCTTGTAGGTAAGGGTGATCTTGTAAGTACCTGCGCCTTCGGTTACAGCGATGTTGTCTCCACCGGGCTTGCAGTCCTTACCGAGGTTGGTGTTAGCCTTGACCTTTCCTTCTGCATCGAGGGTGATCTTCCATGCGTTGTTGTAAGCGAACTTGAACTCGCCGCCAGCGGCAAGCTCCTGTCCGGAAAGGGTGTAGGTGATACCTGCGTTGGAAGCAGCAGTTGCCTCAAGAGCGGTGAAGCCCCAGCTGTTCATACCGCCGCGCACGCCAAGGGTTACGGGGCAGAGCACGATCTGAGCGTCAGCGAGGACGCCGTCCTCGTTGAGGTCGAGCACGATGTGATACAGGCCGGTTGCGGAAACCTTCATCTTGGGAGCAGCGTCACCGATGACGAGGGTGCCCTTGAACACGCCGGTAGCGGGGTTCTCTTCGTAGATGGTGCCGACGGGCTTGCCGTCATCGCCGAGCTCAGGAATGAACTCTGAAAGGGTTGCACCGTAAGCGATCTGCTCGCCGCCCTTCACATAAGCGAGGGTGAAATCCTTACCGCCTTCGAGGACGATGTACTTCTCGTACATACCTGCGCGCTGAGTCTGAGAAGCTGCCTCGTTGATACCGACGGCCATGGTGAGCTCCTTAGTGACTGTGCTCATGCCGGTAGCCTCACCGACCACGTAGAAGCCGTCTTCTGTGATGTTGTTCACATCGGGCTTCTTCACATCCTTGTCGCAAGCCACCACGCTGAAAGCGAGGGCAGCTATGCCAAGAAACCAAAAGAATTTTTTCATTTCAGTTGTTTGTTAAATAATGGTTGATAAAAATGTTGAAATATAGATTTGCGGATTAGTATCCGGGATTCTGCTCATATACGCCGGGGGCGCCGTCCCTGACCCAGTCAGGGATGGGGAAGATGCGGTGGTTGGCGTCGCTCACACTCTTGAACTCCCAGGTGCCGCCATAGGCTCCAAAGCGGATAAGGTCGTCGCGGCGGTGTCCCTCCCATGCAAGCTCGCGTCCGCGCTCGTCAAGGAGCTCGGCGTAGTCGATTGTGTCGTATTCGGGGAGACCGGCACGGGTGTGGACCTGATTGATGCAGTCGAGAGCCACATCGTCAGCTACTCCGCCGTTCTGCCTCATGCGGGCCTCTGCCTTCATAAGGAGCACGTCTGCATAGCGATAGATGGGGAAGTCGGAGTCGGCGTGATGGGCGATACCATTGGCGAATTCGAACTTGAAGAAGCGGGCGCCTTCGCAGGAGTTGGCTGCGGTAGGATCCTGAATGGTGGTCACCTTGGGGTCAATAATCACCTTGAAGTGAGAATCGGCGTGGTCCCATTCGACGACATTGCCGGTCCAGCTGTCGCGCTTGTAGATGAGGGTGCTCCAGTCGGCAGGGGTATCATAGACGGGGCCTGTGAACCACTGGGCCTTGCGCACATCTGCATCGGAGTACTTGTTGTAGAAGGATTCGAGAGTGCAGGGGCCGTTCCAGCAGTCGGTGGTGAAGCCGAACACGTCGCGCATTGCATAGTGCTGGGTGATCAGGTGGAACATGTTGCCGTTGGCATAGACTGCGTCGAATACGATGGGGAAGATTATCTCCTTGTTGCCGGTATTCGAAATCTTGAAAGCGTCGAAGTAGTCGTCGTTGAGATCGTAGTACTTGCCGTCGATGATCAGGTCGCAGTAGTGCTCTGCGTCTGCCCAGCGGGGAGTGCCTGTATAGACCTCGGCGTTGAGGTACATCTTGGCAAGAATCATGTAGGCAACGGGACGGGTCATGGAGCCGTAGCGGACCTCGTCTCCTACGAGCTCAAGGTTATCCAGAAGCTCCTGCTCAATCCACTCGAATACTTCCTTGCGGGTGTACTGCTTGGTCTCACGGACACCGTCATCGATATGTACGTTGCCATACACATCCATGGCAAGGAGGTGGTAGAATGCGCGGAGTATCTTGGTCTCGGCGATTCCGGACTTTGCGGCGTCGGAGTAGGTGCTCTCGTCGTCGCCCATGATGTTGTGAATGTTGTCTAAAACAGTGTTGCACTTGGTGACTCCGCCGTATGCGAAGCTCCATCCGTTGTTGATATCGCGGGTGTTGCTGCCCCAGGTGTGCTGGTGCATGGCCATGGGCACGCCGGCGTCATACCAGTCAGTACCGCGGGTAGGGACAACAACCTCGTCGGAGGTGTATTCCTGGAGGCTCCAGAAGCCCTCGCGATAGATATAGCCGTACTCACCTGCCAGCTGCGAATAAGCATTGGCAATGAGGGTGGAGAACTGCTCGGGGGTCTTGAAATAGTCCTCCTTGCGCACGTCGGTATAGACTTCCGGAGAGAGGTCGGTGCAGGCGACGGCTGCGAGGCCGAGGGCTGCTGCGAAGAGTTTAAATATGTTTTTCATATCCGTACAGTCTTTAGAAGTTGAGGTTAACTCCGAGGCTTATTGTCCTCTGGGTGGGATAGTAAGAGCGTCCGTCGAATCCGGGTGCCAGGCCTGACATCGATACGGTCGAAGGGTCGTGACCCTTGTAGCCGGTAATGGTCAGCAGGTTCTGGGCATTGAGATATACGCGGAGGTTGCTGATGTATTTGCTGACGCTTCCCTTGAGCTCGGGAGTCCAGCCGATGGTGAGGTCGTTGAGCTTGAGGTAGCTGGCGTCCTCGAGGTAGAAATCGGAGAACTGACGCAGCGAAGCCTTGGTGATGCCGGGGTTGTTGATCCAGTTGGTGAGGATGGCAGCATCGCCGCTGAAGGATGACAGGAGCACATTCTCAGTACCGCGGGTATTCTCGTAGAAGTAGCGGGTCTCGTTGAAGATCAGACCGCCGATCTGGCCGCGGAAGTTAAGCGAAGCGTCGAAGTTCTTCCAGCGCACGGTGGTGTAGAAGCCGCCGGTGAGCAGGGGGAATGCGTTGCCGAGCACCATCTTGTCGGCATCAGTAGGACTGGTGGTGTAGCCGCCTGCAGGGGTCTCGAACACCCACACGCCGCTGTCCTGGATACCTACATACTTGTAGCCATAGAAGTTACCCACGGCCTCGCCTTCGACAAGACGCATCACGTAGTTGCCGGTCTCACCGTCACCGCTGGAGATGTAGCCGACATTCTGATAGGAGGCGATAAGGTTGCCGTTAGCGTCATAGTTGCCGTACTGCTCTCCGGTGATACGCACCACGCGGTTGCGGTTCCATGCGGCGTTGATGCCGGCAGTCCATTCGAGGTCGTGATTCTTGAGAATCAGGCCGTTGACGCTCAGCTCCACGCCGTAGTTGTGGATCTGTCCGTAGTTGTCCCACTTCTTGGCGGAAACATTGCCGCCGGTGAGAGGGACGTCGTATTCGTAGAGGAGGTTGGTCGTGTTGCGGAAGTATCCGTCGAGGGTACCGGTGAGCCTGCCTTCGAACAGGGAGAAGTCTGCACCGAGGTTGGACTCGTGCTTTTCCTCCCAGCGGATGTACTCGTTGACATTGGTCTGGGGTCCCCAGGGCTGGATGAACTCTCCGTCAGAGAAGACATAGTCTCCGCCGGGTCCCACGAGCATCATGTAGAGATACGAGCTGCCGGGCATATTACCGGTAACACCGTATCCTGCGCGGAGCTTGAGGTCGTCGATCCAGGTGATGTCCTTCATCCAGTCTTCCTCGCTGATGTTCCAGCTGCCGGATACCGAGGGGAAGATACCCCAGGGGCCGAGGATGGGATTGGCCTTGGAGCCGAACTTCGAGGAGCCCTCGAGACGGGCGCTGACGCTGAGGAAATACTTGCCGTCGTAGTTGTACAGGGCCCTCGCGAAGAAGGATGCGAGCTTGTCCTTGTACTTGTAGCTGGTCTCGTCGGCATCGTCGCTCTTACCGGAGAGCTTGCCTTCGCCGAGGCCGAGGTTGTTGAAGGTTATTGCATCCAGAGGGAATTTGGTGTTCATCGCATAGAACTGCTGCGAGACATTGGTCTGGTAGCTCTGGCCGAGCAGGAACTGGTAGTTGTGCCTGGCGCTGCTGCCCATATAGTTGAGAGTGTTCTCAATGACCTGCTGGGTGTTGGCGGCATAAGTCTGCGAAGCCACGCCGTCCTTGCCGCTCACTGCGCGCAGGGTGCTCATCTGGTACTTGCCGTTCCAGGTGGTGTTCTCCTGGATTGAGTAAGCGCTCGTGAACTTGAGGCCGGGCATGATGTCCAGGGTTGCGCGCACGGAACCTATGATATTCTGGTCTTTCTGCTGGTTGGTGGTCTGGTTGACATCGGACACCGGGTTGCGGGTGTAGAAGTTGTCAGACTCGTAGTAACCGCCGTATTTGACAAACTTGTCAGCATCCGAGTAAATCGGCATGGTGGGGTTGGAACGCAGGGCCTGGTTGAAGTTGTCGTAGTTGGCCCAGTTCTTGGCAGCCCTCTGATAGGAGAAGTCGTAGGAGATCTTGAGCTTGCCGTCGAGAGCCTTCTGGTCTGCGGCAAAACGGCCGTTGATCTCGTCGAAATCGGACTTCTTGGCAATACCCTGGAGGTTACGGTAGCCAACCGAAGCGCGGTAGTTGAAGTCAGCAGTGCCGCCGGTCAGCGAAACGTTGTGGGTATGGGTTATGGGGTTGCGGGAAATGGCCTTCACCCAGTCGGTATCAGCTCCGTAATCGTTGCCGAGGCCCTTTGCGACCATGAGCTCGCGGTACTCGGAAGCGGTCAGCACGCGGGGGACGTTGGAGATGAATCCCACGCTGGCGGCTCCGGAGTATTCAGCCTTGGAGACACCGTCCTTGTTGCCGCGGCGGGTGGTAATCAGCACGACGCCCGCGTTTGCGCGCGTACCATATATAGCTGCTGCCGAACCGTCCTTGAGGATGTCGATGGACTCGATGTCAGAAGGCTGTACGGAGGAAAGGCTTCCGCCCGGCACGCCGTCGATGACGTAGAGGGGCTCGGTGGAGCCGTTGAGGGAGCCGACGCCTCGCAGCTGCACGTTGTAGCTGTTCTGTGCGGGGTCGTCACCGCCGTTCTTGATGACATTGAGACCTGCCACCTTACCCTGAAGGAGACCCATGGGGTTGGCGACGTTACCCTTGTTGAAATCGTCCGGTTTGAGGGAAGCGACCGAACCGGTGACTTCCTTCTTGGACTGGGAGCCGTAACCTATGACTACGACTTCGCTGAGGAATTCGGAGTCCTCGTGGAGCATTACTGTAGCGGGGACTTCAGAAGCTTTGAAAGACTGGGTTGCATATCCGATGCAACTGATCTCGATGACTGCATCTGCAGAGCTTACAACGAGGCTGTATTTACCGTCAAAGTCTGTCATGATGCCGTTGGAAGTGCCCTGCTCGATGACGGATGCCCCAATCACGGGACCCATGTCATCCTCGACAGTACCGGACACCTTGTATCCGGTCTGAGCGTTCAGGCCTGCCATAGCGACGAAGACGGCTATTGCTGCGGTCAGAAATTTTTTCATAGAAAATGGTTATTTGTTTTGATTGGTTTTGATGATTCTTACTGAGAGGGCGCCGAGGCACAGCAGGACGCCGGCGGCGAGCAGCATCATGGACTGGGTGCCGCCGAGTGCCTTGAGGAGTAGTCCTCCAAGGGCTGCTGCTACTATCTGCGGCAGGCAGATGGTGCAGTTGAAGAGACCCAGATATTCACCCATGTGGGTGGTACCCTGCAGGGCGTTGGTGAGCAGGGTGAAAGGCAGAGCCAGCATGGCAGCCCAGGCGGCACCTATCAGCAGGTAGCTGCCGAAGAGGGCGTACTGGCTGTGCAGGAAGGCTGCGCTTGCAAAGCCTGCGGCTCCAATGAGGAGGCTCACTACATATGCGGTCTTGACGCTCTTGAATTTGGGTAAGACCATGGCCCAGAGGATTGAGCCCACGGCCTGCACTGCGAACAGGACTCCGACCCAGTTGCCGGCGGCCTGATAGCCTTCGGAAGCTACATCGGTGGTGCCCCAGCAGTTGGCGGCAATGGCGCCGTTGGTGTAGGTCCACATGAACAGGAATGCCGCCCAGCAGAAGAACTGCACGAGGCCCACGGTCCAGAAGGTCTTCGGAGCCTTGGCGAGAAGCCCTATGAAGCCCACCTTTTCCTCTGTCTCCGGGGCTGCGGTGCCATTGAACTCGCGGTACTGCTCAGGATTAAACTCCTTGACCTTTGCAAAGGTATAGAGCACGCAGAGTATCAGGATGGCGGCTCCGGCGTAGAAACTCCATACTACGGAGGGAGGGATTACGCCCTCGGGGGCGGTGTTGGCTATACCTATCTGGGTAAGGAAAATCGGAAGGAGGTATCCCACCAGCGAGCCGGCGTTGCAAAGCAGGCTCTGGATGCTGTAGGCGCGGGTCTTCTGCTCCTCGTTAACCATGTCGCCGACCATCATCTTGAAGGGCTGCATGGCGACATTGATGGAAGTGTCGAGGAAGATGAGGCTGAACAGTCCGAACCACATGGCTCCGTTGAGTCCCAGCATGAGGCGGGTTGAGAAGTTGAGGCTGCCGGCATTGGGCAGGAAGGCCATCACGAGCACGGCGATTATCGCGCCTGCCAGCAGGTAGGGCTTACGGCGCCCAAGGCGGCACCATGTGCGGTCTGACCATTTGCCGATGAGGGGCTGGACTATCATGCCCATCAGCGGAGGAAGTATCCAGAAGAAGCTCAGCTGGTGCGGATCTGCGCCCAGTGTAGCGAATATACGGGAGATGTTGGCGCTCTGGAGAGCGTAGGCTATCTGGACGCCGAAGAATCCGAAGCTTAGATTCCACATCTGCGCGCTTGTCATCGAGGGTTTGGTGGCCATCGTCTTAGTGTTATAACAGTCCGCTAATTTACAAGTTTTTCTTAAATTTGCACTATGAGACTATTGAAAATAATTGCATTACTGGCATTGACTTCGTTGAGCGTATCTGCGCTGGCAGAAGTAGTGCCGGAGAAGAAGGCAGCCCGGACGGCCGCAGCTTTCTTCGGTTCGACACAGGTGCAGATGGCACCCAAGGCTTCATCCGGCGCCCAGGCTGACGCTCCTGCGTTCCGTGCGTACAACAGGGATGGCGGCGGATTTGTAGTTATCTCCGGCAACGATGCCGTGGAGCCCGTCCTCGCATATTCTGAGACAGGGGTCTTCCCGGCCGCTGAGCAGATGCCTGAGAATATGGCATGGTGGTTTACTCAGATCACCGGTATGATAGAGGCTATTCCGGCGACAGCTAAGGCTGACGCTGCGGTAATTGCCCGTTGGGCAGACCCCCGAATCCCGAAGACATCTTCCAATTTTGAGCTTGAGACCGCCCTGTGGGGTCAGGGCTCGCCTTTTAACAACAAGTGCCCCGAGGTTGGCGGAGAGCGCTGCGTCACCGGCTGCGTCGCTACGGCAGCATCAATACTTGCACGCTACTTCAGGTGGCCTGATGCCGGAGTTGGCTCAATCCCCGGGTTAACTGAATTCGGAGCAGGTTTCCCCGCCCATGACCTGGGCCACACCTACGACTGGGACAACATGCCTCTGATATATTACGAGGGCTATACATTGGTTCAGGCAGATGCCGTGTCCACGCTGATGTATGACATGGGCACAATGTCCAGGATGGATTATGGTGTCGATGGCTCCGGAGCTTTTACCAGCGACCTGCTGGCTGCGCTCAAGGAGCATATGAAATACAACAAGGGAGCCTATATGGCCAGCCGTAACTACTATAGCGATGCCGAGTGGACGGCTCTTATGAAGCAGCAGCTCGAGGACTGCGGCCCCGTAGTCTACGGAGGCTTTGATAAAGGAGGTGCCGGCGGTCACCAGTTCATTATAGACGGCTACGATTCGCAGAACCGTTTCCACTTCAACTGGGGTTGGAGCGGTGGAGGCAACTGCTACTGCTGGTTCACCTCCCTTGTGCCTCAGAGCAGCTCCTACGACTTCGCGGAAGGCCAGGACGCGCTTATAGACTTGGTACCCGACATGGATGGGACCAGCACTTACGCCGATGTTGTGGTATTTTATTGCTATCCCGGAAATCCGCCGTACGGTCTGGTGGCATCGACCTCTTCGTTCGAGAGCAACACTACCTTCAACTGCTCTGCCGGCTGGTTTTATCCTATTGCGTCGGACTTCAAGGGCAGCTTTTACTTCTCCCTGTATGACAAGGACGGCAATTTCAAGGAAGATATAAGCAGCGGTATCTACATGGAGATTCCGTCAGGATGGATTAATAATGTAGAGAATGTAAGCTGCACGATAAAAGGTTCGATAGAGCCCGGCGACCGCATTAAAGTCCGCTTCGTCGGAAAGTACAACGAAGGCATAATCAGCAGGGGAGAAGGATGTACAACCGAGATAGTAGTATTGCCGGATGACTATGTGGATCCCGCCGCGGGATATACAGCCGCCCAGACTGCCGAAGCGACTACGCTGAGCTACAGCAAGACTACCCATGTGCTGTCACTCACCTGCTCGCATCCCGTACACCTGAAGCTTCTCGCCAATAACAACCAGCTGTCATCTGCCACCGCCGCAGCGGGTCAGCAGGTTGACCTCAACCTCGCTGATCTCAGCTCGGGCACATACACCATTTCCATTGGCAGTCCCGAAGACCCTTATACATTCACGATAACAAGATAAGCCATGAAATATTCAGTCAAATTATTCAGCACCATCGCCCTTGCGGCTCTCCTGCTCGCACCGTCCTGTCAGGAGCAGATAGACAATCTCGATGCAAGGCTCACCGACCTCGAGAAAAGGGTCTCCGAGCTGGAAGCCACCTGCAGCCAGCTCAACAGTGATGTTGCTACTCTCAAGCAGGCGGTCTCCGTCCTTGAGGGCAAGATTTATGTCAATGCGGTCAATCCTATCATGCAGGAAGGCGAGGAGACAGGCTATGAAATAGTATTCTCCGACGGCAATGTCAGCAAGATCTTCAACGGACTGGATGGAGCCGACGCTCCCGTACCCGGCGTAACCATGCTGCTGGACGGCCAGTATTACTGGACCCTGGACGGGGAGCTGCTCCTCGATGCAGAGGGCAATCCTCTCAAGGCAAGCGCCGAAGACGGCATCACTCCTGAATTTAAAATCATAAACGGCGACTGGTATGTGCGTTACGCCGGAGGCGACTGGACCTACTACGGCCAGGCTACGGGTGATTCGATGTTCGCTTCCGCTACCCTGGACGGCAACACGCTCATCCTGGTGCTCGCCGGCGGGCAGGTGCTCAGGGTCCCTGTCGGGATGGAGCTCGCAATAAGCTTTGACGCCGTGCCCAGCATCACTGCTACCCCAGGCTCGACGGTCAGTCTGGGCTTCACCGTCACTTCCTCCACCGGACAGGCTGACATAGATGTCATCCCGACCTCCGGAGTCAAGGCCAAAGTCGAATCAAACGGTCTCCAGGGCACAATCACCATGGTCCTTGCCGCCAATATCGATTATGCCTACGACAAGGTCTCGGTAATCGTAACCAACGGCTTCCTGACCGTGCTCAAGAAGATTACCTTCTCCTACTCGGGCCAGATAGTTATCACAGATGAGACATCGGCCCTGATGACCTGCAAGGGCGGAAACTTTGCCGTCTCATTTGCTACGGATGTGGCTTACAATGTCACCATAAGCGATGGCGGCGCTCCGGTAGACTGGATAGTGCAGGGCCCCAAGGCCATGACAAGCATCACACTCGATTTCGTAGTGTCTCCCAACGAGGGAACGACCCGCACTGCGACTATTACAATAAGCAGCCCGGAGTCCTCGGACAAGGCCGAATTCACCGTCACCCAGCAGGGCCGTACCCCCTCATTCACAGTCATTTCCAACGGTTTGACAGCCAAGGTCCCAGTGATAAGCGGAAATGGTCTCAAGGGCCTTGTCTCCTGGGACGGAGAAGTCCAGGAGTGGAGTGCGTCGCAGGGCAAGTATTTTGCCCAGGCAGGTGAGCATAGCGCCGAATACTTCGTCGAAGGTGCTACCGGTTTTAGTTTCAGCGACTTGACTGGCTTGACGGCTCTTAATCTGGTTGATTTTTAGGCTTAGCGGAAACACTTTAGCAGGAATTTTCCTAATTTTGCGGGCTTTTTAGTTAGTAAAACCTACCCGATGAACAAACTCCTCAAAGAGATTTGCGCCCGTGATACACGCTCCAAGGAAGCGAGGGAACAGGGCATTTATCCATATTACCGTCCCATTTCTTCAGGTCAGGATCCCATAGTCAAGATGGCTGACGGGAGCGACGTGATGATGTTCGGCTCCAATTCCTATCTCGGACTCTCCGATGATCCCCGCCTCAAGGAGGCAGCCAAGGCCGCCATTGACAAATACGGCACCAGCTGCTCCGGGTCCCGCTTCCTCAACGGAACGCTCGACCTGCATGAGGATCTCGAGAAGAGGCTCGCCGCTTTCGTGGGCAAAGAGGCTGCAGTGACATTCAGCACCGGCTTCCAGGTCAATCTGGGAGTGGTGAGCGCACTGGGTTTCCGCGGCGGCTACATCCTGCTGGATGATACCGACCACGCCTGCATTATCGACGGATCCCGCCTGTCGTTCAGTACGGTCTATAAGTTCCGCCACAACGACATGCAGTCCCTCGAGCAGAAGCTCAAGGCCTGCGAGCCCGATGCTCCCAAGATGATAGTTGTGGACGGCGTGTACTCCATGCTCGGCGACCTCTGCCCCCTGCCCAGGATTTGCGAACTTGCGGAGCAGTACAACGCTTCCGTCATGGTCGATGACGCTCACGGCCTCGGTGTGTTCGGCGAGAACGGTTCCGGTACCGCGAGTCATTTCGGCCTCACCGACAAGGTAGACCTCATCATGGGTACTTTCTCCAAGAGTTTCGGCAGCCTCGGCGGATTCATCGCCGGCGACAGCGAGGTTATAGATTTCCTCAAGCACAATGCCCGTTCGCTCATATTCAGCGCATCCATGACACCCGCAGCGGTAGCAGCCGCTTCCTGCGCTCTGGATATAATGATTAATGAGCCGCAGAGGCGCGAGAACCTCTGGGATGTCACCCGCTATGCCTGGCAGCTGTTCAGGGAGCGCGGATTCGACATCAACGCTACCGAGTCCCCAATCATCCCCGTGATGGTGCGCGACACCAAGAAGGCTATGGCTATTGTCACGATGGCTTACAAGGAGGGCGTGTTCATCACTCCGGTTATCGCACCTGCAGTGGCCGAGAAAGACGTACTGATACGTTTCGCCCTTATGGCGACTCATACCCGCGAGCATGTCAAGACAGCAATCGACAAGCTCGAGGTTATCTTCCGTCAACTGGACATAATCAGATAACATGGTAATCCTCATTACAGGCATCACCTCCGGTTTTGGCAAAGCCATGGCCGAGAGGCTGGCCGCTGATGGCCATAAGGTCTATGGCACTCACCGCAAGGCGGTCGAGCAGATTCCCGGAGTAAGTTATATCAAGGCCGATTCGACCGTGGAGGAGGATGTTGAGGCTACGGTGAAGGCCGTGCTGGACGCCGAGGGGCGCATAGACGTGTTTATCAACAATGCCGGAATGGGCATAGGCGGTCCGCTGGAGTTTACCTCCATGGAGGACGCTCAGAGGCAGATGGATGTCAACTTCACGGGCATGGTGCGCTTCGTGCGCCGCATTGTCCCCGTGATGCGTGCTCAGGGCGGCGGCAAGATTATCTGCTTCAGCTCTATCGGCGGCCTGATGGGCCTGCCGTTCCAGGGCATGTACAGCGCCAGCAAGTTCGCTATCGAGGGTTACTGCGAGGCTCTGAGGCTCGAGGTGCGCAGCTTTGGTATCGATGTGGTGCTGATTGAGCCGGGTGATTTCGCAACGGCATTTACTGCCCAGCGCAAGAGCGTCGCCGCGCCCGAGGCGTATGAGGTTTATAAGACCTATGCTAAGTCACTCGAGAGCATCGAAAACGACGAGCAGACAGGGCTGAAGCCCGAATATCTCGCAGGCATAATCAGCAAGATAGTCCGCATGAAGCGCCCGGGATACCATTATATAATATCTACCCTCGAGCAGAGGCTGTCGGTATTTCTGAAGGCAATCCTTCCCCAGCGCTGGTTCGCCGCAATTCTCAGCAGCTACTATAAACTGTAAAGCAGCAGGATTGCGCTGCGCAGCCATAAAACAGAACAGCCCGGCACTTTCGTGCCGAGCTGCTGACTTTTGAGCGGAAAACGGGATTCGGACCCGCGACCTCAACCTTGGCAAGGTTGCGCTCTACCAACTGAGCTATTTCCGCGATGGGACTGCAAAGATAAATCTAAAATTCATATTTGCAAAAAAATTCTCCTAAACTTCAACCGCCGTACTGAACTCGCGGAGGAAGCGCAGGTCGTTCTCGAAGTAGTGACGGAGGTCGTTTACCTGCCACTTGAGCATGGCGATGCGCTCGATACCCATTCCGAATGCGAATCCGCTGTACTTGGTACTGTCAATCCCGGAGGCTTCTAGGACGTTGGGATCCACCATGCCGCAGCCCATGATTTCGAGCCAGCCGGTGCCCTTGCAGATGTTACAGCCCTTGCCGTGGCAGATGTTGCAGCTCACGTCCACCTCTGCCGAAGGCTCGGTGAAGGGGAAGAATGACGGACGCATACGGATCTGAGTCTCTGGTCCGAACATCTCGCGCGCAAAGAGCAGTATAGCCTGCTTGAGGTCTGCGAATGTTACTCCTTCATCTATGTAGAGACCCTCAACCTGATGGAAGATGCAGTGGGCACGGGCGCTGATGGCTTCGTTGCGGAATACGCGTCCGGGGCACACCACGCGGATAGGGACTTTCTGGGTCTCCATGGTGCGCACCTGCACACTGGAGGTGTGGGTGCGGAGAAGCAGCGGATTGGGATGTCCTGCGCTTACGAAGAAAGTATCCTGCATGTCGCGGGCAGGGTGGTTGGGAGGGAAGTTGAGGGCTTCGAACACGTGATAGTCGTCCTCAATTTCCGGGCCCTCGGCGACATCGTAGCCGAATTTGCGGAAAATGTCCACAATCTCCTGGCGGACTATTGAGACCGGATGCCTTGAGCCCAGGGACAGGGGATAACCAGGCATCGAGAGGTCCTCGCGGACTGTCTCGGCAGCTATCTCGACTATGCTCTCACGCAGCTCTTCGATTTTGGCCATGGCGGCCTTCTTGAGCTCGTTGAGCGGGGCGCCGAACTCGCGCTTAGCGTCCTTGTCCACGGTCCTGAACTCTTCGAACAGGGCAGTTATCTCACCTTTCTTGCCGAGGAAGCGTACGCGCGCTTCTTCGACTTCCGCAGCGGTCTTGACCTTCAGGGCCTCGAGTTCGCTGATTACCTTTTCTATATCTTCTCTTTTCATATTCGGTTATTAGTTTCCGGGGCAAGCCCGGAATGACTACTTTCGTTTGGCGGCACGCTTGTCGCGGGTCTTCTTGTCGCGGGCAGCACCTGCTTTGAGGTATTTGGCCCACTGCTCCTCATCAAGTATCCTCTCCATCGCGACGTATGTAGCTTCCATCCACTTGTCCTGCACGGAGTAGTAGAGGTCGGAATTGCTGACCTTTGAATGGTTCATGGCGGCGAGCTCCTTCTGCAGGGCGCCGTAGTTGTAGGTGAGGATTGAATCCACCCAGAAGACCTGGGCGATGTTGAGGTCCAGCGAAAGCGTCAGCCTTTCGACTTCCTTCTCTATGTATTCATACATCTCCTTCTCCGCTTCGGCCGGGCTCTTCTGCTGTGCAAGAGCCGGCGTGCAGAGCAGCAGAGCTATGCACAAATAAAATATTTTAGTAGCTTTGTATGACATAACCCGCAAATTTAACAATAAAATGAAAAATTGCATATACGCTTTTGCGCTTGCATTTGCCTGCCTGATGCCCGTACGCAGCGAGGCTTGCAGCAATGTTATCGTGACCCGCGGTGCTTCGACCGACGGCTCGGTCATGGTCTCCTATGCCGCCGACTCTCACGGCCTGTTCGGCGAGCTGTATTACTGCCCGGCTGCTCTCCACAAAGCCGGAGCCATGCGCCAGATTATCGAATGGGATACTTACAAGCCGCTTGGAGCCATCCCAGAGCAGTCCAGGACATGGCAGCGGGTGGGTAACATGAATGAATACCAGCTCATAATAGGCGAGACTACCTGGGGTGGCCGCGAGGAGCAGGCCGATCCTGCCGGCATCATAGACTACGGCAGCCTGATTTATGTGACGCTGGAGCGCGCCAGGACCGCTCGCGAAGCCATTGCAACTATCGTTGAGCTGGCAAACGCCTACGGCTATCCGTCCGAGGGAGAGACTTTCTCCATTGCGGATGCCTCCGAGGCCTGGGTTATGGACCTTGTGGGCAAGGGAGCCGACAACAAGGGCATAGTCTGGGTAGCACGACGCATCCCTGACGGATATATCTGCGCCCATGCCAACCAGGCCCGCATCACCCGCTTCCCTCTTGACGACCCGGAGAACACTCTCTATGCTCCGGACGTCATCAGTTTCGCCCGCGAGAAGGGCTGGTTCAGCGGTGAGGACGCCGATTTCTCCTTCCGCGACGCATACAATCCCCTGGATTTCGGCGGAGCAAGGGCATGCGATGCAAGAGCATGGAGTGCTTTTAATATACTCGGCGACGGGCAGTTCACTTATGAGGAAGGCGGAGTCGAGGTGACTCGCCCGGCCTCTGACTGGCTCGAATATGCCATGGGACATGACCTGAAGGGAGAGATGCCGCTGTGGATCAAGCCTTCGCGCAAAATCAGCCCCAAGGACGTAGCTGATGTGATGAGAGACCATTTCGAGGGTACACCCATGGATATGACTACCGATATAGGTGCCGGCGGCAACGCTCTGCCGTACCGCTGGAGGCCTATGGAGTTCGAATGGGAAGGCAAGACCTATGTCAATGAGAGGGCCATCGCCACCCAGCAGACCGGTTTCTGGTTCGTTGCGCAGGCCCGCGGTTCGCTTCCCCGCGAGGTTGGCGCGCTCGTCTGGTTCGGCTGCGACGATGCGGCGACATCCTACCTTACTCCTATCTATGTAAATATTGACAAGGTCCCCGAGTGCCTGCGTGTGGGCAACGGCAACATACTGCAGTACTCGCCCACTTCAACCTTCTGGATGTGCAACCGCGTGGCCAATGCCTGCTACAAGATGTACAACCAGATGGCTCCGGTGGCCCGCGGCGCTGCAGATGCATTCGAGAAGCACCAGATGTTCTCGGCCGTACCGGTCAATGATGCGAAGGCTGTTGACCTTATCTCCAGAGCCCGTGCCCGCAAAGCCCGCAAGCTGCTTACCTCCTACACGGTTGATACAGCTCAGAAGCAGTTCGCCGAATGGGTGAAGCTGGAGGAGCTTCTGCTCGTGAAATTCATCGACGGCAACGTCAAGGCCCAGAATCCTGACGGCTCCTTCCGTCACAGCGAGTACAGCACCGGCGTCCCGGCCAAGATAGGCTGGCCCGGCTACACCGACAAGTGGAAGGAAGCTGTCGCCCGTGACCACGGAGACATACTTCAAGTGAAATGATCCTCACCGTCATACTCGCTTCGCTCATCGGGTACGTCAATCCTTTTATAGGTACTGATGCGCATGGGCATACCTTCCCGGGAGCGGCTTATCCGTTCGGGATGATTCAGCTCAGCCCCGACACGAGGCCTGATGCCGGTGACTGGGACGGCTGCAGCGGCTACCATTACAGCGACAGCAAGATATACGGCTTCAGCCATACACATCTGAGCGGCACCGGCTGCGATGACCTGTGCGATGTGCTGGTAATGCCCGCTACCGGACTTGAGACGGCCTGGCTGGACCGGGAGCAGTACGCTTCTCCGTTCTCGCATTACAGGGAGAAAGCGGAGCCCGGCTACTACGAAGTCTGGCTGGAAAAGCCAAAGGTGCAGGCCCGCATGACAGTATCGCGGCGCAGCGCAATGCACGAATACACTTTCCCTTCGGGAGTAGCCCCTCAGCTCGTGATAGACCTTCGCCACCGCGACCGTCTGCTCGAATGGAGCATAAATGCCGAAGGGTTTATCATTTACGGACACCGTAAATCGGCCTCGTGGTCGCAGGATCAGGATGTCTATTTCGCAATTTACACATCCCGCCCCATCAGGAAGCATGAGATTCGGGACGGAGTGGCGCTTATTACCTTCTACCCTCGCAGGTTTGAGAATTCCGTCACCCTGAGGGTAGGCATCTCCTCCGTGGATGTCGCTCATGCCTCGGCCAATGCGGGTGCCGAAGAATTCGAACTGTTCGGGGAGATGAGGCGCTCCACGGCCGCCGTTTGGGATGCATATCTGGCGACTGTCCCATGCCCCTATGAAGATTTGGAGCGCCGCAAGGTTTTCTACACGGCACTTTACCATACTGCCATACATCCCAATCTGTACAGTGATGTCACCGGGACTTACCGAGGCATGGACCGCAAGGTTTATCAGGCCGATGACTGGGAGAGGTTCACGGTATTCTCGCTCTGGGATACCTTCAGGGCGGAGCATCCCCTGCTCTTCAAGACTGACCCGTGGCTGTCCATGGACTTCATCAATTCCATGCTCGCAATCTACGAAGAGGGCGGCAAGCTGCCTGTATGGGAGCTGGACGGCTACGAGACAGACTGCATGATAGGCTATCACAGCGCCCCTGTGTTCGCCGAGGCCCTGCAGCAGGGACTGGTGGATTTCAATGTGGACAAGGCTCTGGAGGCACTCGTAGCATCTTCCACAAAGGCTGAATTCGGTCTGGACAGCTTCCGCTCCCATGGACTGGTCCTTGCGGACGATGAACACGAGAGCGTATCCAAGACCCTCGAATACGCCTACGACGACTGGTGCGTGGCGCAGGTGGCGGGGTGGCTGCTCGCTCATCCGGACAGGACGGGGTATTCACGCTACGAGCTGCAGGAGGTATATGACTCGTACATGGAGAGCAGCCAGTACTGGCGCAATGTGTTCGACCCTTCGACCGGCTTCATGCGCGCACGTCTGAACGGCCGCTGGCTGACTCCGTTTGATCCCCGCGAAGTCAACAACCACTACACCGAAGGCAATGCATGGCAGTACAGCTTCTTCGTGCCGCATGATGTGGTGGGTCTGATGAGCGTGATGGGTGGTCGCAAGGGTTTCGTGGAGAGGCTGGATTCCCTTTTTGCCGCGCCGCAGCAGACCACCGGCAGGGTGCAGGCAGACCTTACGGGCATGATAGGGCAGTACGCCCACGGCAACGAGCCGAGTCACCATATACCTTTCCTCTACGCGCTTGCCGGCCGCCCCGACAAGACGAGCGAGATTGTGGACAGGATTATGCGGGAGCTTTATAGCTCCGCGCCGGACGGTCTCCCGGGCAACGAAGACTGCGGCCAGATGTCGGCCTGGTATGTACTGGCGGCTCTTGGGGAGTATCCTGTATGCCCTGGGGCTCCTGTGGGAAGTCTTACGTTTGTACCCAAGACTATTGTAGTGAATCCTGTGTTCGAGTACGAAAGCGAGATTATCAAGGACTCCATGGTTGTGAGTGTCTCCAATATAGATAAAGGATGCCGTGCATGGTACAGGGTTGGGACCTCCGGTGAATTCGTGCCATACGAGGGTGCGTTCGCGGTATATGACGCCGATACCCTCGAATGCTACAGCGAGTCGCCCGCGGGTATTACAAGCTTTGTAACACGTGCCGTGCTTCGCAAGATGCGCACCGACGTGACAGTATCTCTGGGAGCCCAGTACCTTCGTCAGTATAGCGCAGGAGGCCCTGAGGGCCTTATCGACGGGACGCGCGGACCCATCAACTGGCGCACAGGAGGATGGCAGGGCTATCAGGCGGTGGATTTCGAAGCTACCGTGGACCTCAAGGGCGAGAGGGAAGTGCATGAGATAGGCAGCGGTTGGCTGCAGGACGCAAGGTCCTGGATATGGCTCCCGCGGTATGTGGAGATTCTTGGGACCTCTGATGGGGTGAACTACCAGGTGCTTTCGAAGCAGGTGAGTCCCCTCGCCGAAGATGACATGACGGTAAAGGTTGTAGATTTCACCGTGCGCAGCGAGAAGCCACTCAAGCTCAGAGGAATCAAGATTCGCGCCGGTCGCTTCGGGCAAATACCCTCATGGCATCCGGGTGCCGGAGGCGAAGGCATCATTTTTACTGACGAGATTTGGGTAAATTGAAAATCTTTTCTAATTTTGCCGTCCCGTTTGGAATACCAGATGTGGTGAGATTGGAGAGGTGGGTGAGTGGCTGAAACCACCGGTTTGCTAAACCGACGTACGCTTCACGGCGTACCACGAGTTCGAATCTCGTCCTCTCCGCGCAATGCAATCAAGACTAAGCGCCGCACGAAAGTGCGGCGTTTTGCTGTATGTGAGCCGTGGCAAGCTTGCTTGCCTAAGTGCTCACAGGCAGCAAAAAGAGTCGGGCTACCGACGCATATTGGTCTTGATTGCTCACGGAGACTTCGAGATGCCGGAGCGAAGCGACGGAATCTCGTCCTCTCCGCAAAAATCCCTTACAGAGC
>CAMZEI010000005.1 GCA_947305815.1 uncultured Bacteroidales bacterium
ACCGCGGGTGGCAGTGCCGCCCTTACCGGAACCCTGGCCGCGTCCTACGCGCTTACTGGTCTTGGTTGAGCCCTGTGCGGGAGTCAAATTGGAAAGTTTCATATCTGCGTCCTCCTTAGTCTTTTTCTTCAACTTTTACGAGATGGGCAACCTTTGCAAGCTGACCCATGGTGATGGGAGTCTTCTCGACTTCGACGGTCTGGTGCATCCTGCGGATACCGAGGGCGCGAAGGTTGGCCTTCTGGCGCTTGGTCTCACCGTTGATGCTGACGGTCTGGGTAATAATGAGTTTTGCCATATCTGAAGTCTCCTATCCGTTAAAAACTTTGCTCATGGAGATACCGCGAAGTCCGGCCACCGTGTAGGCGTCCCTCATCTCGGTAAGGGCAGCGATAGTCGCCTTGACGAGGTTGTGGGGGTTCGAAGAACCCTTGGACTTCGCAAGAACGTTCTGTACGCCTGCCGACTCGAACACTGCACGCATAGCACCGCCGGCCTTTACACCGGTACCGGGAGCTGCGGGCTTCATGAATACCCTGGAGCCGCCGAACTTGGCTTCCTGCTCGTGGGGAATGGTGGTGTTGATGATGGGAATCTTTACGAGATTCTTCTTGGCATCCTCGACGCCCTTGGCGATGGCCGCGGTAACTTCGTTGGCCTTGCCAAGACCATAGCCAACCACACCGTTCTCGTCACCCACAACGACGATAGCGGCGAAGCGGAAGTGACGACCACCCTTGGTCACCTTGGTGACCCTCTGGATAGCTACCAGTCTGTCCTTGAGCTCAAGGTCAGACGTCTTTACTCTTTTAACATTTGTGTTTGCCATAGTCTGTATTATTAGAAGTCGAGACCACCTTCACGTGCGGCCTGAGCCAAACTCTTGACACGTCCGTGGAAGAGATAACCTCCGCGGTCGAAACATACGGCCTTGATGCCGGCTGCCTGAGCCCTCTCGGCGATGGCCTTGCCTACTACGGCTGCGGCCTCGATGCCGGTCTTGCCCTTGCACTCGGGAGCGAGAGTCTTCTCAAGAGAAGAAGCTGCTGCGAGGGTGCGGCCCTGCTCGTCATCAATTACCTGACAATATATCTGCTTGTTGGAGCGGAAAACAACGAGGCGGGGACGCTCGGCGGTACCGCTGAGTTTCTTGCGGATGCGGAAATGTATCCTTTTCCTTCTTTCAATTCTGCTTAATGCCATAATTGTGTCCTCCTAATTATTTAGCCGCTGCTGTCTTGCCGGCCTTGCGACGCAGGGTCTCACCGACAAACTTGATACCCTTGCCCTTGTACGGCTCAGGCTTGCGGAATGAACGTATCTTGGCTGCAACCTGTCCGACAAGCTGCTTGTCGCAGCTCTTAAGGACAAGCTTGGGGTTCTCACCCTTCTTCACATCGGGGACCTCAGCCTTAACTTCGGGAGGAAGCATCATCTGGATCTCGTGCGAATAGCCGAGGGAGAAAGTGATGAGCTGACCGGCGACGGCTACACGGTAACCGACACCTACGAGCTCCTGCTTGATTTCGAAGCCCTCGGAGACGCCGACCACCATGTTGTGGACGAGTGCGCGGTACAGGCCGTGCATCGAACGGTGGCGAGGCTGATCAGTGGGGCGCTCGAACTTGATCTGATTGTCCTCAACGGTGACCTTGATGTCGGGATCAACTTTCTGCGACATTTCACCGAGAGGTCCTTTAACCTTCACCACGTTGCCGTCAAGTATCTCTACGGACACTCCGGTCGGAAGGCTTACAGGCAATTTACCAATTCGTGACATAATCTATATTATAATTAACATACGTAGCACAAAACTTCACCGCCGACGCCAAGCTCCTTGGCTTCCTTGTCGGTGATGACACCCTTGGACGTGGAGAGGATGGCGATGCCGAGTCCGTTGAGGACGCGGGGCATGTTCTCTACGCCGGCGTACTGCCTCAGACCGGGAGACGATACCCTCTCTATCTGCTTGACAGCGGGCATCTTGGTCTGAGGATGATACTTGAGAGCGATCTTGATAGTATTGTAAGGAGTACCCTCGACCACCTTGTAGCTGAGGATATAGCCCTTCTCACAGAGGATCTGGGTGATGGCGACCTTCATCTTGGACGAAGGGACCTCCACGACCTTCTTACCGGCCATATAACCGTTGCGGATCCTGGTGAGGTAATCTGCGATTGGATCAGTCATATTGTTTGTCTTTAATTATTATACTACCAACTAGCCTTCTTTACGCCGGGGATGAGGCCCTGGGAGGCCATCTCACGGAACTGGATGCGGCTCAGTCCGAACGCCCTCATATATCCCTTGGGGCGACCGGTGAGGGAGCAGCGGTTGTGAAGGCGGACAGGGGAAGCGTTCTTGGGGAGCTTGTCGAGAGCAGCCCAGTCGCCGGCCTCTTTGAGAGCCTTGCGCTTCTCTGCGTACTTAGCAACTAATTTGGCGCGCTTTACCTCGCGGGCTTTCATTGATTCCTTTGCCATAGTATCTTATTTGTTGTGTTTCTTGAACGGAAGTCCGAAGGCGGCGAGAAGTGCGCGGCACTCTTCGTCGGTGCGGGCCGAGGTTACGAAAGTGATCTCCATACCGTGGATACGGGGGTTCTTGTCGATGTCGACCTCAGGGAAGATTATCTGCTCCTTGAGTCCGAGGGTGTAGTTGCCGCGGCCGTCCATGTTCTCGGCGATACCGTTGAAGTCACGGATACGAGGGAGGGTGACGCGGATGAGCTTCTCGAGGAACTCATACATCTTGACATCGCGCAGGGTCACCTTGGTGCCCACTGCCATGCCCTTACGAAGCTTGAAGTTGGAGATATCCTTGCGGGAGGAGGTGATGATGGCTTTCTGGCCGGTGATGAGAGCGAGCTCAGCCGCTGCTTCCTCAACGATCTTGCGGTCCTGGGTTGCGGAACCGACACCTTCGTTGACGGTGATCTTGAGAAGGCGGGGAGCCTGCATCACGGTGGTATAGCCAAACTGCTTTACGAGCTCGGGGACGATCTGGTCCTTGTAGAGAGCCTTCAGTGCAGGAGTGTATCCCTTAGGGACAGCCACTGCTACGGGTGCTTCATTTTTCTTTGCCATAATTATTTGATCTCCTCACCGGATTTTTTAGCGTAACGAACTTTCTTTCCGTCCTCGATACGGCGGCCGATGCGGGTGGGCTTGCCACTCTTAGGGTCGATGAGATTGAGGTTGGAAACATGGATGGGAGCCTCCTGCTTGATGATTCCGCCCTGAGGCTGCTTGGAATTGGGCTTGGTGTGCCTGCTGACGACGTTGATGCCCTCAACGATTGCACGGTCCTTCTCGGGAATCACTGTAAGGACCTTACCGGTCTTGCCCTTGTCGTTTCCGGCATTCACATACACGGTGTCGCCTTTCTTGATATGCATCTTTTTCATGATTCTAATGTATTAAAGGACCTCCGGTGCCAGTGAAACGATTTTCATGAAGTTTTCGCGAAGTTCCCTCGCGACGGGGCCGAAGATACGGGTTCCGCGGAGCTCTCCTGCATTGTTGAGGAGGACGCAGGCGTTGTCGTCGAAACGGATGTAGGAACCGTCAGCGCGACGGACTTCCTTCTTGGTCCTGACGACTACAGCCTTGGAGACCGTGCCTTTCTTGGCCTCACCGCCGGGGATAGCGCTCTTGATTGCCACGACGATCTGGTCGCCCACGGTGGCATAACGGTGGTTGGTTCCGCCAAGCACACGGATGCAAAGGACTTCCTTGGCTCCGCTGTTGTCGGCAACCTGTAAACGTGTTTCCTGCTGTATCATATTACTTGGCTTTTTCTACGATTTCTACTAATCTCCAGTTCTTGGTCTTGCTCAGAGGACGGGTCTCCATAATACGGACGGTATCACCGACTCCGCACTCATTCTTCTCGTCATGGGCGACGAACTTGGTGGTCTTCTTGACGAACTTGCCGTACAGGGGGTGCTTCTCCTTGATCTCGACGGCGACAACGATGGACTTGTCCATCTTGGCGCTAACCACTGTTCCTACTCTTTCCTTACGAAGATTTCTTTCCATAAGTCAGTCGATTTTAGTTCTGTTTTTCTTTTTCAGCAAGGATAGTGATCATGAGAGCTATATCCCTTCTGGTCTTACTAATCTTGGAGGTGTCCTCCAGCGGAGAGATTGCGTGATTGAGTTTCATGGTGTCGAGGTTGTTCTTCTCGACCTGGATACGGTCGCGGAGGTCTGCTACAGACATCTCGCGTGCTTCTGCTGCTTTCATTAGTCTTCTCCGATTAATTATTCAACATAATCCCTGCGGACCACGAACTTGGTGGCGACGGGAAGTTTACCGGCGGCGAGCCTCATTGCCTCCTTGGCGGTGGCAAGCGATACGCCCTCAGCCTCGAACAGGATACGTCCCGGAGTGATAGGGGCTACGAATCCGTAAGGATCACCCTTACCTTTACCCATACGGGTATCGAGAGGTTTCTTGGTCACAGGCTTGACAGGGAAGACTCTGATCCAAATCTGGCCCTCACGGTTCATACGACGGGAGATGGCCTGACGTGCTGCCTCAATCTGCTGGGCTGTAAGCCAGCAATTCTCAAGGGTCTTGATACCGAAGGAACCGAATGCAAGCTGATTTCCCCTCTGGGAGTTGCCCTTCATGCGGTTCTTCTGTTCCCTTCTGAACTTGGTTCTTTTAGGTTGTAACATCTCTGTATTACTTTAAAAAATATTTCCTTTTTGTCCGTAATCGACTGAAAATCAGCGCTCTACGCTATTCTAGAGCCGATTTTTGGATTGCAAAGATAGTCATTTTTTCGCAAACTCAAAGGGGAAATGCAAAATTTTTGCAATATTTTCGACGCGAAATCTGGGTAGTCAAATTCCCTCATTTCAAGCATTTGCGGATTTGGTGAAAATTTTTTTCGCCGCCGTTTCGACACGCCCGAAATCGCCCTGAAAGCATAGCATCATTTTTGCTAACTTTGTCATCCGGATGAAATGGAAACCCGTAATACTGGCGCTGGGAGCGATGCTCGCGATGGCACCTGAACTGACGCAGGCGCAGGAGCGCCCCGGAAGCCTCATGGTCTATGAGGTGGTCCAGGGCGACACAGTGTATTACGATATCCTTGCCGAGTCGCGCATAATAGGACGCCGCAAACGCAGCGGCAAGAAGGAATGGCGCCGTTACTACCGGCTGATTTACAATTTCAATAAAGTCTATCCCTACGCGCTTGTATGCCGTGATCTGATTGCTCAGGCGGACAGCACGATAGCCGCCGATGTCACTCGCCGCAGCGAACGCAACGAATACATCAACGCGGTTGAGCGAGAGCTCCTCCGGAGCTTCGAGAAGGATATCCGTCAGATGACCATATCACAGGGCGTCCTGCTGCTGCGCCTGATTGACCGCGAGTGCGGCAAGACCGGCTACGACATCATCAAGGAATACGAGAGCGGCTTCGCTGCCGGCTTCTGGCAGCTTATCGCAAAACTCTTCGACCAGAACCTCAAATCACACTATGACCCGGAGGGCATAGACATTGAGACTGAGGAGCTTATCTATATCTGGGAGAGCGGTCAGTGGGACGGTCTGTATCGCAGCGTATTCGGCGTGGATCCGCCTGAGACGGTGGTCGCCAAGACCCGCCTGGAGACCGAAGTCCAGCACCGCTAATCGTAAGCGACCCGGTGGCGGTGTCGAAGAGGGCGTGGGGGGTGTCGCCGTCAATCCAGTCGTCGAGGATTATGAAACGGGCTCCGGAAGGCAGGCTCATGCGTACGTCCTCGTGGAAGTGCCCGAAGATAAAGAAGTCAACATGCCGCTCAGCATCCACCGATGAGGCGAAGCGGTACAGAGGCTCGCTCTCGCCGGCAAACTTGTAACCGTTTCCCTTCTTGACCTTGCGGCTGCTGCCCGACCAACGGTCGGCGAGCCCGAACGCCAGCCAGGGATGCAGGCCGCTGAACAGGCAGCGCAGCACCCGGTTGCGGAACACCCACAGCAGGAAGCGGTAGCCTCTCTTGGCGCCACCAAGCTCATCCCCGTGGCCCAGGCAGAAGGATTTCCCTCCAATTTCAGTAAAGTAAGGCTGATCGATGCGGTGTATCCCAAGGCTCTCGAAATAGCTGTAGCACCACATGTCGTGGTTGCCGGGGATGAAATACACCTCAATCCCCTCATCCATCATGTGCACGAGCTGAGCAATCACGCGCGCTCCCCTGCGGGGCACCACGTCGCGGTACTCGTACCAGAAATCCCAGATGTCTCCGAGCAGGTACAGGGCCTTGGTCTCGGGTCCTGTCATGGACTTGAGGCAGGCAAGCAGGCGCTCCTCGCGGCCCTGCCCGTCAGAGCCGGGAAGCCCCAGATGGACATCCGCCAGGAAATATACGAGATGACGCTCAGCCATATACTATAATTGAGTGATTATTACGATAATACCAACTATCGCGCAATAGAGGGCGAACCAGCTCAGGCGTGCCCTGCGCACCAGCTCAAGCATCAGCTTGCAGGCAAGCAGTCCGGATGCGAAAGCCGAGACGAAGCCCAGCGCCAGCGGCAGCAGCCCTATGGTCGAAGCCGCCGCATCGCCGCCGACTATATCGAGGAAAGCCTCCCCCAGTATGGGCACCAGCACCATGAGGAAGGAGAATCCTGCCGCAGTCTTGCGGTCCACGCCGCAGAGCAGTCCGGTACTGATTGTGGCCCCGGAACGGGACAGGCCCGGAATCACTGCGACCGCCTGGGCGAGTCCCATGATGAAGGCCTGCAGCCAGCTTATACGGCCGTATCCTTCTGCCTCACCGGAATCCTCGGTCTGCTGGGCCGTACGCGCACGGTCCGAAGCGAACAGCAGTGCGGCGGTCACCAGCAGGGCGATGCCGACAACCAGCAGCGATGAGAAGAGCTCCTCCACATAATCCTTGAGGAACACGCCTACAAAGAGTACCGGCACCATCGAAAGCGCTATCTTGAGTATAAACTCTGTCTCAGCGTTGTATTTAAATCTGAAAAGCCCTTTGAGCAGGTCCCATATCATCCTGCGGAACACCACTATCGTAGCGCAGACCGTCGCCGCATGGACGGTGACCTCAAACACCAGGTCACCCGAAGCCTCGATGCCGAGCAGCTCCCGGCCAATCGCAAGGTGACCGCTGCTGCTCACCGGGAGGAACTCAGTAAGTCCCTGTACCAGACCCAGAATTATAGCTTCAAACCACTCCATTACTCTTCTTCCTTGTCAGAGGGTCTGCGCATGATGGCGACCACTATTACTATTATGCCTGCGAGAATCACAATGGGAGCAGCCACCAGACGGCGGAAGTCGAACATTGCGTAGTTGAACACCTTAGGGTCGGTCACTCCGCCTCCGGAGAGGAGGATGAACCCGGCTATCATGACCACCACTCCGGCAATGAGGAGCAGTATGCTTTTCTTGGTAAGTGCAAGTTTGTCCATTTCTAATAATACAGGTCTTCCTTGCTCATCGAAACGAGCTTGTTTACAACAAAATAAGTGCTCAGCACACAGATCACCACGCCGCTGCTCGCCATGATGGCAAAAGTCTCCACGAGTATGCGGGGTGTCACTATCCCGGCAATCTGCCCGAACTGCCCGCGTATGAGCAGCAGCCCGGCAGAGAGCAGCAGTATTGATATGAGAGCCGCGACCAGGCCCTGCCATACCGCATCCACCATGAAAGGTCTGCGGATAAACGCACGCGTAGCCCCGACAAGTCGCATGGTATGTATGGTGAAGCGGCGGTTGTGCACGCTCACGCGGACGGTATTGGAAATGAGCACCACGGAGATGAACAGCATCAGAAGGATGAAAACTCCGAGCACCATCGAGATCTTGGCGAGATTCTCATTGAGTATCTCCACCAGGGACTGCTGGCAGACTACCTCATCCACAAGGGGCGAAGCCGAAAGCGCTGCCGAAACCACCTCCAGGCTGTCCGCCGAGACGTACTCAGCCTTGAGGGTGAGCTCCAGCGAAATGGGGATGGGCGAAGTCTCGAACACCTGCAGGAAATCCTCACCGAGCATGGCTTTCATCTCCTCGGTCCCCTCCTCGCGGCTCACAAGACGCGTATCGCGTATGTACGGAAGCTCCCGCACTGTCTGCTCGTAAGCCTCGGCCTTGTGCTGGGAGACTTCCTGCTTGAGGATTACAGAGAGCTGCAGATTCTCCTTGAAGTAGTCGGAGACGCTCTTGGCGTTGAGGATAAGCAGCGACGCCACTCCGACGAGCAGCAGTACCAGGCTGATGCTCACCACGCTGGACACATAGGCACCGGCCAGGCGGCGCCTCATCAACTTCTTTTCTTCCTTTCCCATGGCGGTCATAAGAACTTCCAAAGATAGCAATTATCGAAAAATCAAAAAAATTTTGTACCTTTGTGCGAATGTCAACTAACGCAAATAGAGTACTTTTCGTCAACTCCGAGATATTCCCCTATCTCCCGGAGAGCCCGATAGCAAATATCGGACGATACCTCCCGCAGGGCATCCAGGAGCGCAAAAAGGAAATACGTGCCTTCATGCCGCGCTATGGCTGCATCAACGAGCGCAAGAACCAGCTCCACGAAGTCATACGCCTCAGCGGCATGAACATAATCATGGGCGAGCTGGACAGGCCGCTCGTGATTAAGGTTGCCTCGATTTCTTCCGCACGCATACAGGTCTATTTCATAGACAACGAGGATTACTTCCACCGCAAGCAGCTGTACCGGGACACCGAAGGGAATTTCTTTACAGACAACGATGAGAGAGCAATATTCTTCGCCCGCGGCGTCATGGAGACCGTGAAGAAACTGCGCTGGGCGCCCGACGTGATACATTGCAGCGGCTGGATTTCCCAGCTCATCCCGGCTTATCTCAAGAAAGCGTATAAAGACGATCCCATTTTCTCATCCAGCAAGGTGGTACTCTCGCTCTTCGACGACACCCCTGCCGAAGCCTTCCGTGGCGACTTCGCCCACAAGGCAGTGTTCGGCGGACTCGGGCAGGACGATATCCCCTTCCTCGCAGAGGGGCCCGATGGCATCAATCTTGCTAAAACCGCCGTCCAGTATGCCGACGGAGTGATACTCGGGTCGGAGGGGGTGAATCCCGATGTGCTTGCCTATTGCAGCGAGCGCGGCATCCCGGTGCTGGGATTCAATCCAAAGTCCCTCGAAGACGGCAGCTACATAGATGAGTACAATGCTTTTTACGACAGTCTTTAAGATGAGTTCGCGCTTACCGGTCATCGCAGCCGCACTGCTGCTGACTGCCACTTCCTGTATAGAAATCAATTCCGGCCTCGGCGGCGACTTGATTCCGGTCGCACGCACGTACGACATTTATTCCGTCGATATCCCAATAGAGGAAATCCTCCTCAAGAAGGCAGACAGCCTCGACGCGAGGTCTACCACCAGGATGGCCATAGGCTCCGTGAGGGACGGTGACGGATACCTCACCACCCGCGGATGTGCGGTGAGCCTCGTGCCGCTTTTCGACACTCTGGACTTCGGCACCAACCCGGTCTTTAAGAGTTTCCATTTCAGCGCAGCGGCCGATTCCGCATCGGTAGCCGACAAGAATCAGGACGGAATACTGCAGAACGTGAGAGTGTATGAGCTGAGCGAAGCCATCGATCCGATGTTCCCCTACGACTGCAACGCCATCCCCGCACACCTCAGCGGGACAATCACCAGCGGCACTCCTGTCGTGAACGGTACGGATTCCCTGAGTTTCGACTTCTCCGAGAGCTTCGGAAGGCGCTTTCTCAGCATCACCCAGGCCGAGCTTGACGACATCAAGGTATACAGGAAGCGCTTCCCCGGCATCTACATTGAGACCGACAACCCCATAGGGACGGGAGGACGCATCGACCTGTATGAGCTCCAGCTCGACTACGATACTGATAACCACACCATCGACGGCAACTTCGCCAACCTCAAATTTGAAAGCACTTATGACGGTGTGAAGAAGGACACCAGCTTCATATTCTACTTTGGAGCCACATCTATCGAGGACGATACCGATTCGCTGCTCATCAATACGACCAAGGGTAGCCTTCCTCAGATTTGCTTCAATATGTGCGGAGGACGGTCACGCCGCGAAGGTCCTGCCTCTGAATACCTCTACGCAGAAGGCTCCGGCGGACTCAAGCCCGTAATCAGCGCAAAATACATGGCCGACGAGCTCGCAGGGGCGATAGCACTCAAGGGTGGAAATCCCTCCAAGGCGTTCGTCAATCAGGCAACCATGGTGCTGCCGTTCGAGTTCCCCGAGGATGTCAGTACAATCTTCCGCTATCCCGAAGTGCTGTGCCCCAATGTCCGCATACACTATCAGGACACTACCGGAGGCGGCAGCAGGACATGCGTAAGCTATCAGGTGCTCACCGACTACAGCAACGAGAACGAGGATAAGGGAGAGATTGACAGGTTCATGTCGCATTACGCTCCCTCGTTCACCTACCACATGAATTCCCTGCTCTCGCTGGCAAGTTCCGACCGGGAGGCCCTGGAAGGCGGCGACTACGACGTGTGGTTCCTGCCCATGGCCAACGAGACAGTCACCACCTCCTCCTCGTCATCTTCGTCGGATCTGAGCGATTACTACCAGTATCTGGCATACCAGAGCTATTACAACAACATGTATGGTGGCTACGGCGGTTACGGCGGATATGGATATGGCGGTTACGGCTACGGCAGCGACTACTATTCCAGCTACTACTATAATTACATGCTTGCCGCAATGTATTCCAGTGGCAGCAGCACTACCACCACTTCGCTGCAGAGGGATTCCAACCGTTACTATCTGGCGCGGCTCAACGGTCCCGGCAAGGAGGCGCATCCCTTCCTGCGGGTCACCTTCTCAATCCCTAAGGATTAAAAAAGGTCGACCTCCCGGTCGACCTTTTTTCTGTCTTATTAATTACTAGCCAAGTTTCTCTGCAACCTTGTCGACAGCGTCCTTGACGGTGGCGATGGTGCTGGTCTCCTCATCGGGAATCTTGATTCCGAACACCTTCTCAAACTCCATAAGGAGCTCAACGGTGTCGAGAGAGTCTGCACCGAGGTCGTTGGTGAAATTGGCAGTCTCAGTGACTTCGGAGGGCTCAACGCCAAGCTTGTCAACGATGATGCCTTTTACCTTTGCTACGATTTCCTCGTGTTCCATAGTAAAAAAGTTTAAGTTTATAATATTAGTACTTCTTTCAAAACGCGTAGAGCTACAAAGTAACGAAAAAATTCTCACTTATCCAAACCCTCTGACTCCCCTTCGAGGCTCAGCCTCTTCCAGATGCGTATGGCGTTGAGGCCGTTCAGCAGGTAGAAAATGTACTTGAACAGCTGCACGACCGTGTAGCTTGAGCCCTCTCCGGAGCTAAGTATGATAATCCACAGCACGATGGAGCTTATATTGACAAGCGTCCACAGATACCACTGGTCCATATAAGCCTTCGCCATGAGTACGAGCGCCACTATATTGGCCGTAGTGACGGCGCTGTCGAAGGCCATCCTCGCCCAGTCAATATGCCCCTGCCAGCGTGCAATAAGCCACGCCAGGCCGAGCACGGCTGCATAAACCGCCACCAGCAGCACTCCCACATTGAGCCAGCCCCGGGCGGGCAGACGCCTGGCCTTCACGGCTTTTTTCACCGTTGCTCCGCGCTTGCGCCATCCGAAGAATCCTATAAACTCCATGGGCAGGAAATACAGGATGTGCAGGCCAAGGGTCATGGGCACATTCTGGTCCAGCAGGGTGTATGAGTATATGCACACGTCGATCAGACCGAACACGAATGTGAGCAGGTTGCCGTTGGCTGACAGCACAACGCTGACCACACCCATGAGCGCACCCACGGCGGACAGGATAGTGAGGGCCGTACGGGCATCCGGCTTACCCAGATTGAGTATGCATGAAATGGTGACGCAGGCCGTCATCCCGACCAGTAGGAAAGCGTTGAAAATCTTATTGAATGTCTGTTCTTTCATTGAGTTGTGCCTTTATTTTGGATGCCAGCGATTTGCCCACCACACCCTCGAGGTCCTCAAGGGGTGCAGCGGCTATTCTCGCCACCGAGCCGTAATGCATGAGCAGCCGCTCCTCAGTCCTGGGGCCGACGCCCTTGATGCTCCCGAGTGCGGACTGGACCTGGGCTTTGCGGCGCAGGGACCTGTGGAAGGTGATGCCGAAGCGGTGTGCCTCGTCGCGAATCTGGGTGAGCAGCTTGAGTGCCTGGGAATTCCTGTCAAGGAACAGCGGGTAGGGGTCCCCCACCCTGATTACCTCCTCCAGGCGTTTGGCAAGACCTATTATCGTTAGCCGCTGCTCCAGACCAAGCTCGCAGAGTGCCTGCCAGGCGAAGTCGAGCTGACCCTTGCCGCCGTCAATTACTATGAGCTGAGGGAGGTCGTCCGGCGTCTCCGCCAGCATGCGAGAGTAGCGGCGCGAGACTATCTCCTTCATGGAGGCGTAGTCGTTGGCGCCTATTACGGTCTTGACCTTGAACTTGCGGTAATCCTTCTTGGAGGGGACTCCGTCGCGGAACACCACACAGGACGCTACCGGATTGGTACCCTGAATGTTGGAGTTGTCGAAACACTCCATGTGCACCGGCAGCTCTTTCATACACAGAGCGACCCTGAGCTCCTCCAGCACACTGCGGTGGAATGCGTCCGGGTCCGTGTGCTCGCGCTGCTTGAGGGTGTTAAGATGGTACTCGCGGGCGTTCTTCATCCCAAGCTGCAGGAGAGAGAGCTTGTCCCCCTTGACCGGGACCCTGAACGCGACACCGTCAATCTCCGTATCCGGCATGAACGGGACTATCACCTCGTGTGCCAGGTCGCCGAACTTGGACTGGATCTCGGCGATGAATGTGCTCAGTACGGTCTCGCGGGACTCCTCGATATTGGAACGCAGGCCCAGGTTGAGCGACTGCACGATAGCGCCTCCTCGTATGCGCAGGAAGGCTCCGTAGGCATCGGGGCCGTCGAAATCGAGCGCAAACACGTCCAGATTCACGTCCGAAGACGAGCTCACTATGGATTTGGAATAATGCTCTTCGAGAGCTTCGGCCCTCTCCTTGTAGAACTGCGCCGCTTCGAAATCGAGCATCCCGGAAGCCTCGGTCATACGGCTGCGGTATTCCGCGACAATCTCCCGGACTCCGCCTTTGAGCAGACGCACAATCTCCTCAATATCAGCTTCGTACTCCTGCTCTGAGACGGCCCCGATGCAGCAGCCCTTGCACTTCCCTAGATGGAAGTCCAGGCAGGGCCTGTATTTGCCGCGCAGGATAGCCTGCGAGTCTATCTTGAGACGGCAGGAGCGCAGCGGGTAGGTGCTGCGGAAGAAGTCCAGCAGGTAGCGCGCGTGCATCACCGAGCTGTACGGACCGAAATATCGGGAGCCGTCGTGTACTATGGTCCTGGTGAGATACACTCTCGGGAAGGGCCCGGGACTCACGCATATCCAGGGATAGGTCTTGGAGTCCTTGAGGAGGATGTTGTACTTGGGCTTATACTGCTTGATGAGGTTGTTCTCCAGCAGCAGAGCATCGCTCTCGCTGTCCACGACCGAGTACTGCAGGTCGGCTATGCGACTCACGAGCAGACGCGTCTTCATCGTGAGGCGCTCAGGCGGCACGAAATACTGCGCCACCCTCTTGGCAAGGTCCTTGGCCTTGCCTACATATATTACCTTACCCCCGGAGTCCAGGTATCTGTACACTCCGGGGGAATGAGGTAGAAGCTTTATTTTATCCTTAACGTCCAAGCGCCTCTGCGACAGCCTCTTCGATGGCTTCGCCGCGCAGACCCCTGCGGAGGATTACGCCGTCAGGGCTGATAAGGATGAGATGGGGGATACCGTCGACGCCGTAGATGTCGGTAGGTATCTTCTGGCAGTTGATGATCTGGGGCCAGGGGATTTCGAGATCCTTGATAGCGGCCTCGGTATCTTCGGGCTTATCCCAGACTGCAAGTCCGAGCACTCCGAAGTCCTCGCCTGCGTACTTCTCCCAGACGGCCTTGATGAAGGGGATCTCCCTCTTGCAGGGGCCGCACCATGATGCCCAGAAATCGACGAGGATGTATTTGCCCTTGCCGACGAAGTCTGAGAACTTCACACCGTCCACCTCGAAATCGGTAAATGCCTCACCTTCGGCGGTGGCCTCTATTGCGGCATAGGAATCAAGTTTGGCGATGATCCCTGCGTCCTCGCGGGCTTCCTCGGGAAGTTTTGCGAGAATGGCCTCGAACTCATCCTTGTCCATCTCGTCTGCGGCCTCCAGGAGGGCCTGGATACGAAGCTCTGTGGTAGCAAACTTGCTCTGGGCAACCTTGAGGCAGAGCTCGTTCATCTCTTCGTAGAACTTGGTTACTATGGCCTGTATCTCCTCCTGCTCCTCGAGCGCTTCAACCTTGGCCTTGACTTCATCGACTTTCTCCTCTACGAGGGCGTCGAACTCTTCGACGGTCTTGGGAAGGGCAGGTCCCTTGCATGCCGAGAGGCACAGAATCGCTGCAGCAGCGATAAACATAATCTTTTTCATACTATTACGGTAATTGGTTTTACAATAAATTGCCGGTCCCCCACTCTGGCGAAACCGGCAATAAATATAAGCTTTTTTCCAGAAAAACTACTTCTGGGCGTCACGCCTGGGACGACGGTCCCCGCGATCACCACGGCCGCCACGACGGTCGCCACGGTCGGAACCGCCCCTGCGGTCACCGCCACGGCCACCACGGCCGGAAGCCTGTGCATTGGCTGCTGCCAGGGCAGCGGGAGTGAGATCCTGCTTGCCGTAGCGCTCACCATTGCAGATCCAGACCTTGATGCCCATGGTACCCATCTGGGTGCGGGCTACTGCCAGAGCGTAGTCGATATCTGCGCGGAAGGTGTGCAGAGGGGTCCTACCCTCTTTGAACATCTCGCTGCGTGCGATTTCGGCTCCACCTACGCGGCCGCTGATCTGAACCTTGATACCCTCGGCACCAACCCTCATCGTATTGGCGATAGCCATCTTGATGGCGCGGCGGTAGCTCACACGACCCTCAATCTGACGGGCGATAGAGTCTGCCACGATGTTGGCGTCAACCTCGGGACGCTTCACTTCGTAGATATTGATCTGGACATCCTTCTTGGTGACCTTCTTGAGCTCTTCCTTGAGTTTGTCAACCTCTGCACCGCCCTTGCCGATGATGAAACCGGGACGTGCGGCATAGATGGTAACGGTGATGAGCTTAAGGGTCCTCTCGATAACTATCCTCGAGAGGCTGGCCTTTGCAAGACGGCCGCCGAGATACTTGCGGATTTCATAATCTTCCGCGATCTTCTCTGCATAGTTACCACCACACCAGTTGGAATCCCAACCGCGGGTGATACCGATCCTGTTGCTGATAGGATTTGTTTTCTGTCCCATATTACTTCTGCTCTTCCGTTTGTTTGACATCAAGTACCACGGTCACGTGGTTGGAACGCTTGCGGATGCGGCCTGCACGACCCTGAGGGCAGGGACGTATGCGCTTGAGGGTACGGCCACCGTCGACCATGATGGTCTTGACGTAAACGTTACCGCCATCAAGCTCCTTAGCCTTATCCGGATTCTTGGCTTCCCAGTTTGCTACAGCGCTGCGGAGAAGCTTCTCAAGGCGTATGGATGCCTCTCTCTTCGAGAATTTGAGAAGATCGAGAGCGTGGTTTACTTCGACACCCCTTACGGTATCTGCGACGAGGCGCATCTTGCGGGGAGATGTCGGCACATCATTGAGCTTGGCAACTGCCATGCTCTTCTTAGCTTCTTTCTGCCTTTCGGCCATCAATCTTTTACGAGATCCCATGGTTCACTCTTTTATTTATTGTTGCCCGAATGGCCTTTGAAAATACGTGTAGGCGCAAACTCGCCAAGCTTGTGACCCACCATCTGCTCAGTTACATAAACCGGAATAAACTTGTTTCCGTTATGTACGGCGACAGTGTGTCCGATGAAGTCAGGTGAAATCATGCTGGCACGGGACCAGGTCTTGACCACCTCTTTTTTCTTGCTACCATCATTCATAGCAAGAATCTTCTTTTCCAGGGCTTCCTGGATATAAGGACCTTTTCTTAATGAACGACTCATTGTCTCTTTAGTTTAATCCGATTATTTCTTTCTTCTCTCAATTATGAACTTGTTCGAAGCTGCCTTGGGGTTGCGGGTCTTGTAACCCTTTGCAGGCAGACCCTTACGGGAGCGGGGATGTCCGCCGGATGCGCGGCCTTCACCACCACCCATCGGGTGATCGACAGGGTTCATGACAACACCTCTGTTGTGAGGACGGCGGCCGAGGTGACGACGACGGCCAGCCTTGCCGTGAGACTCCAGACCGTGGTCCGGATTGGAAACTGTACCCACAGTTGCGCGGCAGGTTACGAGGACCATGCGGGTCTCGCCCGAAGGCAGGCGGAGAACTGCGTGGTCGCCCTCGCGTGCTGCGAGCTGGGCGAAGGTACCGGCGCTGCGTGCCATTGCGGCACCCTGGCCGGGACGAAGCTCGATATTATGTACGAGCGTACCCACGGGGATTTCACTAAGGGGAAGAGCGTTGCCCACTTCGGGAGCTACACCTTTACCGGAAGCTATCACCTGGCCGACCTTGATTCCGTCGGGAGCGATGATGTAGCGCTTCTCGCCGTCGGTGTACTCAACGAGTGCTATGCGGGCGCTGCGGTTAGGATCGTACTCAATGGTGAGGACCTTTGCGGTGCACTCGTCCTTGTCACGACGGAAGTCGATGATACGGTACATCCTCTTGTGTCCGCCGCCACGATAGCGTACGGTCATCTGGCCGGTATTGTTGCGGCCGCCAGTGCTCTTAAGAGGCTCGAGAAGGGCCTTGTGAGGAGTCTTGGTGGTGATTTCCTCGAAAGTGCTGATCACCTTGTTCCTCTGACCGGGAGTTACCGGTTTGAATTTTCTTACTGCCATTTCTGAGTCCTCCTTTAGATATTAGCGTAGAAATCAATCTTGTCGTCGCCGGCAAGGGTGATATAGGCCTTCTTGAAATGGTTCATGCGGCCCCTGAGGAGTCCTGCCTTGGTGTAGCGGGACTTGCGCTTTCCGTGATAATTTGCCGTATTGACGCTCTCGACCGAGACTCCGTACATCTTTTCGACTGCTTCCTTTATCTCAATCTTGTTGGCATCGGCATTCACGATGAAGCCGTAGCGGTTCAACTTTTCGCCCTGAGCCGTCAGCTTCTCTGTTACTATAGGCTTAATAATAATTCCCATCTTCTGATTCGATTAGCGCTGGTTCCTTTCTGCGAGGGTATCCTGCACGCCGTCGATGAGCACCAGGGTGTTGGCGTTCATGATTGCGTAGGTGTTGATCTCATCAACGGTGATGACATCGACCTCGGGAAGGTTGCGGGATGAAAGAAATATATTGTCAGAATTCTGGGGAAGCACGAAGAGGACCTTGCGGCTGCCGGCCTTGATGGCGTCGACAATCTTGAGCATGTCCTTAGTCTTGGGTGCCTCCATCGTGAAGGGCTCGAGCACTATGAGAGCGTTCTCTGCTGCCTTGTAGGACAGTGCGGAAGCGCGTGCAAGCATCTTGACCTTCTTGTTGAGTTTACCGCCGTAGAAACGGGGGACGGGTCCGAAGACGCGGCCGCCGCCGACGAATATGTTAGCCTTGAGGGAGCCGTGACGTGCGCCGCCGCCACCCTTCTGGCGTCCGAGTTTCTTGGTGCTGTGTGCGATCTCGCTGCGGTCCTTGGTCTTGGAGTTGCCGTGACGCTGGTGTGCGAGATACTGGGTTACGTCAAGCCAGATGGCGTGGTCGTTGGGCTGAACGGCGAATACGTTCTCGTCGAGCGTGACCTTCTTACCAGACTGGGTTCCGTCTATTTTCAAAACTGAAAGTTGCATAATCTTAAGCCTCCAAAATTACATAAGAACCTCTTGCTCCGGGGACGGAACCTTTGACAACTACGAGATTGTTCTCAGGGATAACCTTGACAACGCGGAGGTTGAACACCTTGACGCGCTCAGAACCCATGTGTCCTGCCATGCGCATACCGGGAAGTACGCGTGAGGGCCAAGAGGATGCGCCCATCGAACCGGGGTGACGAAGGCGGTTGTGCTGACCGTGAGTCTGGCCGCCGACACCGGCGAAACCGTAACGGTGGACAACGCCCTGGAAACCCTTACCTTTGGAAGTACCGATGACGTCTACGAAGGTGGTATCCTCTCCGAGGACATCACTGAGGGTGAGGACGTCACCCAGTTTAAGCTCCTGTGCGAAGTCTGCGGGGAATTCCACAAGCTTCTTCATAGGATTGGTTCCTGCCTTTTTGAAGTGCCCTTTGAGGGGCTCGCTGGCGTGCTTCTCTGTCGTTTCGTCATAGGCAAGCTGTACAGCGGCATAACCATCTTTCTCTACTGTACGCAGCTGCGTAACAACGCACGGACCAGCCTCGATGACGGTGCACGGTATGTTCTTACCGTCGGCACCGAAAACGGAAGTCATTCCGATTTTCTTTCCAATTAATCCAGGCATTGGTTTAATTAATTAATTGTTAATCAATACTTTATAAGTATTCGCGCAAAATTGCGGGCTGCAAATATACGACATATTTTTTCAAATTCCAAGGACTTGATTTACAACATTTTCATCGTATCTTTGTGAGCTATGATGATTCTTGAGACACTGGGTTTCCTGCACCTGAGCTTCGCGGACATACTCGACATCCTGATGGTTGCCGTGATTATTTTCCTGGTATTCAGGTGGTTCCGTGGCTCGTCAGCTATAAATATCCTCATCGCGGTAGTGATTCTGCTGCTGTTGCGCGCCATTGTGAGCGTGCTTGGGATGAGGATGATGTCGGCCATAATGGGAGCTATTCTGGATGTGTGAGTAATCGCCCTCATAGTGATATTCCAGCCCGAAGCCAGGCGCTTCCTCTACAGGCTCGGAGGCCGGGCTGCCGCTACCGGCAAGGGCAGCGGACTGCTGGGGAGGATCCTGGGACAGAACAAGCCGGAGATGGAGAATGCAACTATCACGGCAATAGTCGAGGCTTGCTTCGAGATGAGCGCCAGCAAGACCGGCGCCCTCATAATCATACGCCGCACCGACCGTCTCGAGGACATCATCTCCGGAGGCGACACCATCGACGCCCTCGTGAGCGTGAGGATGATAGAGAACATCTTCTTCAAGAACTCCCCCATGCACGATGGCGCCATGGTAATCGACATGGGCCGGATCGTAGCAACCCGCTGCACCCTGCCGATGACAGACCGCACCGACATCCCCGCCAGCTACGGCATGCGCCACAAGGCGGCGCTCGGCATCTCGGAGAGGACGGACGCTGACGTAGTGGTGGTGAGTGAGCAGACCGGAGCCGTATCCCATGTCAAGGGAGGAGTCCTCACCCGCATCAAGAACAAATACGACCTTGCGGCGGCTCTCGGCGCAGCTTCGGACAAGTCAGACAAGGAGGAGAAATGAAGCTGGAATCCAAACTTGGATTTGACCAGATACGCAGGATCATCGCAGACCGCTGCATGACCGAATATGCGGCTGCGAGGGTGGAGGAAGAGCAGTTCTCCACCGACCCCGACATCATACGTCACAGACTCGCACTCACAGACGAGATGCGGCTCATCCTCATGTTTGAGGACAGTTTCCCCGGCTCCGGCTACATAGACGCAATACAGTTCCTGAGGCCCCTGGAGCAGCCGGGCTACAGCCTCGACGTACTGTCCCTGGGTAAGCTCGGGACGCTGCTGAGCACCACGGGGCGCGTGCTGCATTTCTTCGCAGGCATCAAGGACGGAGTCTATCCCCTGCTCAAGGGGATGTGCCGCCCGATAAGCAGTTTCCCCGAAGTCCGCCGCAGGCTGGACGAGATACTGGACCGCTACGGCGAAATCAAGGACTCCGCGTCCCCCGAGCTCGCCGACATACGCAAATCCATACGCGAGAAGGAGAACACCGTATCACGCAGGGCTACGGCCATCCTGCACAAGCTGCAGGAGGCAGGCATAGTCGAAGCAGATGCCGCTGTGGTAATCCGGGACGGCAAGTTCCTCATCCCGGTGAGCACCGAGCGCAAGCGCAAGGTCCCGGGATATGTGATGGGAGAGTCCGCCTCGGGCAAGACCACATTCGTGGAGCCTTCGGAGATAATCGAGCTGGAGAACGACATATCCGAGCTGCATTTCGCCGAGAGACGGGAGATCTCAAGGATACTGCGCGAGTTCAGCGACTTTCTCAGGCCCTACGGCCCTGACCTCATAGCCGGAGCCGCCTTCCTCGGAGAGCTCGACTTCCTCATGGCCAAGGCCCATACGGCCCTCGATTTCGTGGCCGGCATGCCGGTTATTTCAGAGGGTCGGGAGCTGCTGCTCCGCAAGGCCCGCCATCCCCTGCTGGAGAGGGCCCTGCGCAAAGAGGGACGCGAGATAGTGCCCCTGTCGGTTTCGCTCGACCCGGGGCATCGCATCCTGCTGATTTCAGGCCCCAACGCAGGAGGTAAATCAGTCTGTCTCAAGACAGTAGGCCTGTTGCAGTACATGTTCCAATGGGGTATGCTGATACCCACCTCGGAGAGTTCCGAGCTGCCGGTATTCGACAGGATAATGGTAAGCATAGGCGACGATCAGTCGCTGGAGAATGACCTAAGCACATACAGCTCCTTCCTCGCCGACATGAGGGATGTGCTGCACGAAGCCAACGGCAGGACCCTCGTGCTCATAGACGAATTCGGCTCCGGGACCGAGCCTGCGGCCGGCGGCGCAATAGCCGAGGCCATACTCGCAGAGCTTGACTCCCGCGGAGTGTACGGAGTAATAACCACCCACTATACCAACCTCAAGCTGTTCGCCGCAACGGCCGGGAGCGGGGTCGTCAACGGAGCCATGCTCTTCGACGCCGACCGGCTGGAGCCGCTGTTCCGCATGGAGACCGGTCTGCCCGGCAACTCCTATGCATTCGAGCTGGCGCGCAAGATGAAGCTCCCCGAGCCGATAGTGAAGGACGCAGAGACCCGCGCCGGCACCGAGTATGTGGGCATGGAGAAGAATCTGCGCCGCATAGAGAAGGGCCGCCGGGCTATCGAGGGCCGTCTGGAGAAGGTCAAGGCGGCAGACAGGACCCTGGAGAGCCTGACGCGCAAATACCAGAAAGAGCTCGAGGACATCAAGCAGCAGAAGCAGTCCATACTGGATGACGCCCGCAGGGAAGCCGAAGAGATAGTGAAGGGAGCCGGCCGCCAGGTCGAGAAGACCATACGCGACATACGCGAGTCCCAGGCCGACAAGGAGCAGACCCGGAAGGCCCGCGAAGAGCTCCGCGGCTTCATAGGAGCCCTCGAGCAGAAGAAGAAAGAGCAGGCCCGCGACAGCCGGGACGAATACATAGAGCGCAAGCTCGCCAAGCTCCAGGCCCGCAGAGGCGCCGGCCCCGAAGCGCCCGCTCCCAAGAAAGAGGAGCCGCTCAAGGTCGGAGAGAAGGTGCGCGTCAAGGAGAACGGCATGGTGGGCGAGGTCTCCAAAGTGTCCTCAAAGGCCGTAACGGTGATTATCGGCAGCATCAGCAGCACCATGTCGCCGTCCCGTCTGGAGAGGATTTCCTCCAACGAATTCCGCGAGGCTTCGCGCAAGACCATGCCCGCAAGGCTACAGATGAGCGACCCGGCCGTAACGGAGCGCAAGATGAAGTTCTCCCCTGAGCTGGACATACGCGGCGAGCGGCTCGCCGATGCCCTCGACATAGTGCTGCACTATGTGGATGACGCGATAATGCTGGATGTCCCTTCGGTGCGTATAATTCACGGCAAGGGCACCGGCGTACTCCGTGAGGAGATTCAGAAGTACTTGCGGACCATACCGGCGGTGAGCTCCGTGCGCGACGAGGACGTGAGGGCCGGAGGTACCGGAGTAACCATAGTGACTTTCTGACTATGGGCGAAGACAGGAAAAAGACGGGGCGCCTCGGTGAGCAGGAAGCTTGCGAGTACCTGATGTCCCTGGGGCATACGATACTCGAGCGCAACTGGCGCCATGCTCGTCTGGAGCTGGATATCATCTCCCTTGACAAGGAGGGGCTCCACTTCGTGGAAGTCAAGACACGCAGGGCTCCCGCGCTTGCTTCTCCTGAAATAAATGTTAACTTTGGGAAACGCCGCCACATGGCCAGCGCGGCAGCTGCCTACCTGTCTTCCGGTGACCACGGAGACCTGCGCGACTGCGAAGTGTTTTTTGACATAATTTCAATACTCTTCGAAGGCGAAGAGGCCCACATAGAATACTACCCTAAAGCTTTTATACCAATCTATGCTTAGCCCACATACATACTGCGTCATACTGGCAGGAGGTACGGAGACCAAGTTCTGGCCCCTCAGCAGGGAGTCCAGGCCGAAGCCGTTCCTTGGCCTGATTCCGGGAGGCAAGACATTTCTGCGTCATACCTGGGACAGAGTCACGAGGTTCGTGCCGGAGAGCAACATACTGGTCGTCACCCTGCGTAAATACAAGGACCTCGTGCAGGAGAGCATCCCCGGGATCCCCGAGGCGAACATACTCTGCGAGCCCTATGGCCGCAATACCGCACCGTCCCTCGCTTACGCGGCATACACCCTGCTGAGCCGCGACCCTGACGCGGTGATGATCTCCACCCCGGCAGACCTCTCCATCTCCGATGAGGTGAGCCTGATGGAGATACTTCAGATGGCTTCCTCATACGCCTCCGGACATTCACGCCTGATTACCCTCGGCATAGTACCGACAAGCGCCAATACCAATTTCGGATACATACAGATGACCCCCGGAGCAGTAGCCAAAGACGAGCCTGCGGGAGTCAAGACATTTACCGAGAAGCCTGATCCGGACCTTGCGGAAGTGTTCGTGCAGAGCAGGGAATTCCTATGGAACTCAGGCATTTTCATCTGGAAGGCTTCGGCAATAATCGCCGAAATGGAGAAGCACTGTCCGGAGATTACCCGGCTGTGGACTGGCTGGGAGAAGGCTCTCGGGAGCGACGCTGAGAAAGAATTCATAGAGAAAGTCTACACCGACAGCCCCAATATCTCCATAGACTACGCGGTAATGGAGAAATCCGACAACACCGGGGTGTATCCCGCTGACTTCGGCTGGGCCGATCTGGGTACATGGAATTCGCTCTACGAGTGTATGAAAACCCGCGACGGAGCTGACAACTGCGTGATAACGGCAGGCAAGACCATCATCAAGAACGGCAGCGGCAACATCCTCTGCTCCCGCAGGGACGGCAAGCTGGTAGTGATCGACGGTCTGAGTGACTATATAGTAGTAGATACGGACGATGTGCTCGTAGTGTGTCCGAGGGGACAAGGGGCTATCAAGGCCATCGTGTCCGAGACCTCGATGCCGGAGTTCGAAAAATATAAATAGACGGAGATGAAGGTTCTCAAGTTCGGAGGTTCTTCGGTGGCGGATGCCACATGCATTTCCAGGGTGCTCGACATCGTGGAAGCAGCGGCTGCTGGCGACCGTGTCGTGCTGGTGCTGTCTGCAATCAAGGGCTGCACGGATGCGCTGATTGAGGCAGGCCGTCTGCCCGCGGGCGAGAGGGACCGCGCCCTTGCCCCCATGTATCTGAGGCACAGGGATATAATTGACCGTCTCTTCACCGGAGACCAGGCTCGCGACGCTATTGAGGAAGTTTGTGCGTTGCTGGACGCGGCGGCCGCTGAGCCCGACGGAGATACCTGCCAGACCTACGGCGAGCTGCTCTCTACCCGCATCGTGGACCGCAAGCTCACCCTCGAAGGCAACAGGACTGCCTGGCTGGATTCGCGCGAGCTGATAGTCCGGGACAATCCCGACGAGAGTTATGCGCGTATTTGCAAGGCTGTCGAATCGAGGCCCGATGTCAAGATATTCGTGGCACCCGGGTTCGTCGCGAGTGACGCTTCCGGCAGGGTATGCACCCTGGGACGCGGAGGCTCGGACCTGAGCGCCGCCCTGTACGCAGCAGCCCTGGATGCCGAATCACTGCAGATATGGACCGACGTGCCCGGAGTGATGACGACCAACCCGAGAGAAGTCCCTGCCGCACGTACGATAGAGGCCATGTCCTACGACCTCGCATTCCGCATGGCGGAGAACGGCGCCAAGGTGCTCTATGCCCCCACGGTGCTGCCGGCTCGCAAGGCGGGGATAGACATTACGATACTCGATACGTTCCACCCCGACGGCGGCAGCACGGTGATAAGCGCCGGCGCCGGTGCTCCCGGGGGAGCGTTTTCAGGGATATGCCGCATGGGAGGCAAACTCTACCTGGCGGCCGAGGGAGGTATCGATACCGCTTGGGAGGAGGCAGCTTGTCTGCGCACTCTTGAGAGAGCGGGCATAGAGGGCAAGGTCCTCGAGGCCGCCGGCGACCACATCCTGCTTGAAGTCCCCGAAGGGAATGCAACTTTGGCCCTGAAGGCCCTGCACATGGAGTTCTTTGAGAAAGAATCCAATACCGTAGAGATTTACCTCGCCGGCTTCGGAGCGGTTGGAAGCGCCCTGTGCGAGCTCCTGGAGAGCAATGCCGAACGGATAGAGGCCCAGAGCGGAGCGCGCTTTGTGCTGAAAGCCGTGGCGCGGCACGAATCCGAGGACGATGCGCTGATGGAGGCTCTGATGAAGCCCGGCAGCGCGAGGAAAGTGTTTGTGGACTGTACAAACTCCAAGACCATATACCATTATTATATACCTGTACTTGAGGCCGGTGTGGACATCGTATCGTCCAACAGGCGGGCGCTCGCAGTCCCCTACGCTGAATACGCCTCCATTAAGGCAGCGGCCCTTCGCAGCGGAGCGGCACTGAGGTACGAGACCACCGTCGGCACTTCGCTGCCTATGCTGGGGCCCCTTGCCACGGCGGCTTCCGGCGGCGACAGGATACGCAGTCTCGAAGCTGTCGTAAGCTGCACCCTCAACCGTATTTTCAGCTCGGGAGAGGACTTCTGCGCTGCGCTTAAGAAAGCTCATGCCGAGGGCCTCACCGAGAAGGATCCCCGCACCGACCTCGGTGGAGTGGACGCTCTGCGTAAGCTGCTGATTCTTTCGCGCGAAGCCGGTATCCCTCTGGATGCCGATGACGTGGAGATCAAGCCCGTGCTGCCAGAAGAATATTTCGAGGGAAGCGTCGAGGAATTTTACCGCAGGCTCGAAGCCGCAGCGCCGAAATTCGGCACTGACCTGCGCTTCGTAGCTTCGCTGGTAGCTGACCCTGCGGCTCCCAAGGGCTACAAAGCATTTATCGGAGTGCGGGCCGTCGGACCCGACCACCCGGCCAGGACCATTACCGGCACGGACAATGCAATCATTATGTACAGCGACTTCCACACTTCGCCCCTCGTGATTCGGGGCTCGGGCGAGGGTGCCAGAGGAGCCGCCGCAAGCGTGTTACACGATATACTGAGATAAACCATGAAAGTTGCAGTAGTAGGAGCCACCGGACTGGTGGGCACAAGGATGCTCGAGGTACTCGCCGAGCAGAAGTTCCCGGTGAGCGAACTGATACCCGTCGCTTCGGAGAAATCCGTCGGGCGCAAAGTGCCTTTCGGCGGACGCGAATGGACGGTGGTAAGCGCCGACGAGGCAATAGCTTTAAAACCTCAGCTCGCGCTGTTCAGCGCTGGAGGAGGCACTTCGGAGCAGCTGGCACCGCGCTTTGCGGCAGTCGGGTGCCGGGTGGTGGACAATTCCTCGTTCTGGAGGATGGACCCGTCCAAGAAGCTGGTGGTCCCCGAGATCAACGGCGACGTGCTGGGCCCTGACGATATGATTATCGCCAACCCCAACTGCTCCACCATACAGATGGTACTGCCGCTTGCTCCCCTGCACAAGGCTTACCGCATCAAGCGAATAGTCGTCTCGACATATCAGAGCGTCACCGGGGCAGGCTATCGCGCCATCAACCAGATGAACGCAGAGCGCCGCGGGGAGACTCCCGCCGAGATGAAATTCCCCTGGACGATCGACCAGAACATACTCCCGCACATCGACAGTTTCCTTGAGAACGGCTACACCAAGGAGGAGATGAAGATGGTGAACGAGACCCGCAAGATCCTCGGCGATGACAGCATACGTATCACAGCCACCACGGTGCGCGTCCCGGTGCAGGGCGGTCACTCCGAGTCGATCAACCTCGAGTTCGAGAAGCCTTTCGAGCTCGAAGAGGCCCGTGCCCTGATGGCCGCGATGCCGGGAGTGACAGTGCAGGATGACCCCGAGCACAATGTATATCCGATGCCGCTGTACGCCTGGGGCAAGGACGATGTGTTCGTAGGTCGCATACGCCGCGACGAGTCCGTGGAGAACGGCCTCAACATGTGGTGCGTCAGCGACAACATACGCAAGGGCGCTGCTACCAACGCCGTGCAGATAGCCCTCAAACTTCTCGAAAAAGGTCTTATAGCATGAAAATAGTTATCAGCGGATACGGCAAGATGGGCCACATGGTGGAGGCAGCGGCTCAGCGCCGCGGCATCGAGGTGGCCCTCGCAAGCGAGGATGTCTGCGCAGTGGACCCTGCCCTCGCGCGAGAATGTGTGTGCATAGATTTCACTACGCCCGATGCATTCAGGGCCAATTATCCCGTGCTTGCGGAGCGCTTCAAGGCAGTGGTCGTCGGCACTACCGGATGGGGTGACATACTCCCCGAGGTGAGTGCCTGTTTCGAGGCCGCCGGCACTCCCCTGATATACTCGGCCAATTTCTCCATAGGAGTCAATGCCGTCTATGCGGCCCTGGAGAAGATTGGCTCCGTCCTGCACGGACAGGGCTACACACCCCGCATCGAGGAGACGCATCACATCCATAAGCTGGACGCTCCCTCGGGGACGGCCAAGGCGATGGGTGGTATAATTGAAGGGGCACTCGGTGTTGCACCTGAAATAGTTTCCTTCCGCGAGGGCGAGGTCCCCGGGACGCATGTCGCGGAGTTCCTCTCGGATGTTGACAAGATTACGCTCACCCATGAGGCGTTCTCCCGCCAGGGATTCGCCGAGGGGGCGGTGACGGCAGCCCTGATGACCGAGGGCCTGAGCGGAGTACACGAATTTAAAACACTGATACTGAAATGATTGAGCTTAAAGGTACGGGCACCGCACTGGTGACCCCTTTCACTCCTGAGGGAGAAGTCGATTACGAAGCTTATGCCGCTCTCGTGGAGAGGCAGATTGAAGGCGGTGTGGATTTCCTCGTCCCTCTTGCTACTACCGGTGAGACTCCGACCCTCACGGCGGAGGAGAAGTTCGCCCTGCTCAAGCTCACCCGCGGCATCGCGGGGAAGACTCCCCTACTCGTAGGCTGCGGCTCCAACAGCGTAGCCGGGACCCTCGCCAATATGGCGGCGGTGGACGCGTCCTGCGTCGATGCCTGGCTCGTGGTCGTGCCCTTCTACAACAAGCCGACCCAGGAGGGTATGTATCAGTATTTCAAGGTAATAGCGGCAGCGACCGACAAGCCGGTGGTCATCTACAATGTCCCCGGCAGGACCGGCGCCAATATGAGCGCGGAGACCTGCATCCGGCTCGCGAAGGACTGCCCTTCCATCATAGCGACCAAGGAAGCTTCCGGCAAGTACGAGCAGATTTGCGAGATACTCGCAGGCGCGCCCAAGGACTTCGCAGTGCTGAGCGGCGACGACGACATGACCCTCGCCATAATGAAAAAGGGCGCACGCGGAGTCGTCTCCGTGGCGTCCAACATCGCTCCCGCCGAGCTCTCTGCCATGACGGCTGCGGCTCTCGAAGGTAAATGGGAGGAAGCCGAGCGCCTCGAGGAGGGACTCAAGCCCCTCTTCAAGGCCTGCTTCGTCGAGTCCAATCCCATCCCTGCGAAGGCCGCTCTCTCGCTGCTGGGCCTCTGCACCGACACGATGCGCCTTCCCCTCACCTCCGCCACCCAGTCCACCCGCGACCTGATGGCCAGCCTGCTACACTAGCGAGGCGACGAGGGTGTCGGGGTCGCCTTCGAGGAGGGAGATGACGGGGATTTCGATGAGAGTATAATAACCGGGCTGCTGGCGCATCGAAGCGCGGGCGGCGGCGACCATCACCTGACCGGTGAGGGCGGGGTTGTTGATGCGCATATCGAAACTGAGCTGCTGGTTGTGGGTGCAGCCGGAGACTCCGTTGCGGACCATATTGACTCCGTGGGCGACGTTGTTGAGAGCGGCGACGCAGGGGACCTGCTGCACATGGGTCTCGTCGTGGACGAAGTAGGGGTCAGCCTTGATGGCGGCCTCGACGGTGGCGAAGTCGGCACCCGGCTCGAGCTCGACATAAACCATACGGCGGTGGATGCCAGTGCCCTCCGGGATAGTGAGACTGAGGGCGTCACGCACGCCGGCGATGGCCTTGACGGCTACGGAATGTCCCATCGAGCGGCCAGGGCCGAAGTTGGTGTAGGTCACTCCTCCGGGAGCGAGAGCCTGCATAAGGGCACGGACCACAGAGTCGCTGCCGGGATCCCAGCCTGCCGAGATGACGCTGACGGCGCCGCTCTTCCTGGCAAGGGCACCTACGCGGCTGCGAACCGCAGGGATTTCGGTGTGGATGTCGAAGCTGTCCACGGTGTTGATGCCGAGGGGCAGTATCTTCTCCAGCTGCTTCTCAACTTCGCGTGAAGGCGACGCCACCAGAGCCACATCCACCGCACCGAGCTCTTCGATGCTCTTAACCACCTTGTACTGAGCGAGCTCAGGTGCTCCATCAGCGCTGCCGCTGCGGCGTACAACACCGACACACTCCATATCGCCCGCAACTTCGATGGCCTGCAGGCACGCCTTTCCGATATTGCCGTAACCAACGACGGCTACTTTTATCTTATTCATAGTTCTCCTTCGCAGAGGGTGGGACCGGTGAGGCGGACATCCGTGAAGCGGTCACCACTGCGGTTAAAATCAATTGTTAAAGTGTCTCCGGTGGAGGCGAGGACGGTGTAGGACCCCTCGCCCGACACGCCATCTTCGATGGCGGCCGCAAGGGCGCTGGCGACCGACCCGGTGCCGCAAGAGAGGGTCTCTGCCTCGACGCCCTTCTCAAAGGTGCGGACGCGAAGTCGTCCGTCTGCCATACGGGTGACAAAGTTCACATTGGTGCCCTCGGGAGCGAAGCGTGCATCGTGCCTCAGCACGGGGCCTTCTGCTGCTATGTCTATGGCTTCGGCATCCGGGACCCACACCACGAAATGCCTGGTCCCGGTATTGAGAAACAGCCCCTCCGGATGCCTCTCGTATCCGTCAACATCGCCCATAGAGATAACTACGGACTTGGTCTCGCCCATATGAGAAAGAATCTTCCCGGTATGAATGCCGTCAGGGGCCTCGAAGCGATAGACTCCGTCGGCCGCTGCTGGATGTATTCCCAGCAGGTCAGCGAAGGCCACGGTGCAGCGGCCTCCGTTGCCGCACATCATGCCGGATGTCCCGTCCGGGTTGTAGAACTCCATGCGGAAGTCGGCATCCTTAGCTGCATCTATCAGTATCAGGCCGTCCGTAGAGTTGAGCGAACATAGCGAACGCACCATCGCGGCGCTGCGGAAACGTGCCGCGTCTATTGCGCGTATATCCATCATTACGAATGAGTTGCCCGCTCCCGAGTACCTGTAGCTTTTCATTGCCTGGTGATATGTGCTCCGAGAGCATTGAGCCGGCCGTCGATGTCCTCGTAGCCGCGGTCAATCTGGGAGATGTTGTCTATTTCCGAAGTGCCGACCGCCGACATAGCCGCAAGCAGCATCGCGATACCGGCACGGATATCGGGCGAAGTGAGGTGCCCTGGCTTCAGAGTATGATGATGGTCGTGTCCGATAACGACGGCCCGGTGAGGGTCGCAGAGTATTATCTGTGCTCCCATATCGATGAGTTTATCGACGAAGAAGAGCCTGGACTCGAACATCTTCTGGTGTATCAGCACGCTGCCCTTGCACTGGGTCGCCACGACCAGCATTACACTCAGCAGGTCAGGGGTGAGACCAGGCCAGGGCGCATCGGCCAGGGTCATGATGGAGCCGTCGATGAACGACTCTATCTCGTAGCTCTCCTGCGCCGGTATAAAGATATCGTCACCCTGCTGCTCCAGCTTGACGCCGAGGCGGCGGAAGCATTCGGGGATGATGCCAAGGTTGTCGTAGGAGACGTTCTTGATGGTGATGGAGCTCTGTGTGATGGCGGCAAGTCCGATAAAAGAGCCGACCTCAACCATATCGGGGAGTATGCGGTGCGATGCTCCGTGAAGCTTCTTTACACCATTGATTGTCAGCAGGTTGGAGCCAATTCCGGAAATCTCCGCGCCCATATTGGTGAGCAGGCGGCAGAGCTGCTGGATATAAGGCTCACAGGCGGCGTTGTATATGGTGGTCTGCCCTTCGGCGAGGCAGGCTGCCATCACTATGTTGGCGGTACCGGTGACCGAAGCCTCATCCAGAAGCATATAGCTTCCCTTGAGGGTCTTGCCTTCGAGAATGAATGCCCTCAGGTCGCGGTCGTATTCCATCGAAGCGCCAAGTTTGAGGAAGCCCAGAAGGTGCGTATCCAGACGACGGCGGCCAATTTTGTCTCCGCCCGGCTTGGGGAAGCAGGCTGTGCCGAAGCGCGCAAGCAGCGGTCCGGCGATGAGCACCGAGCCCCTGAGAGCCGCACATTTGGCGACGAACTCCGGACTGCGCAGGTATTCCTCACGGACGGAAGCCGCACGGAAGCGGTATTCGCCCTTCGCAAGCTTGGTGACCTCAACGCCGAGGTCCTTCAGAAGGGCTATAAGGTTGAGGGTATCCAGTATCTCCGGGATATTGCTGACGGTCACTTCCTCATCGGTGAGCAGAGTCGCAGCAATTATCTCCAGGGCCTCGTTCTTGGCTCCCTGCGGGGTAATCTCGCCCGACAGGTGGTGGCCGCCTTCTATGATGAATTTTTCCATAATCTAAACTGTTTCGACTTCCATCTCGAGCTCCACGCCGAAGCGCTCACGGACGCCCGCGATAACTTTGTCCTTCAGCGCGAGGATGTCCTCCGGCTGCGCTCCCCTGGTGTTGACAATCAGCAGGGGTTGATTGCGGTAAACTTCTGCCCCTCCTACCTTTGCTCCTTTGAACCCGCACTGCTCTATCATCCATGCCGCAGGGACCTTGACCAGGCCGCCGGAGAGCTCATAATGCGGTACGCTCTCAAAGCCATCCGCTATACGGGTGAAATGCTCCGCGGTCACGACCGGGTTCTTGAAGAAGCTTCCGGCGCTGCCGAGTTCGGAAACGGCCGGTAGCTTGGAAGCCCTAATTTGCAGGACAGCGTCCCTCACTGCCTGCGGACTGTCCGCCGTGCCATCCGGGAACATTTCCGCGAGACCCTTGTAGCCAAGCTTCGGGGACGGGATGCGGCTCAGGGTTATGAGTACTCCAGTAATTATATATCGGCCCTTGACCTCCGGCTGCTTGAAGAAGCTGTCACGGTAGCCGTATGCGAGGTCCGGAGCCTTGAAGGCTACTTTTTCCTTATTAACTGTATCCCAGCATGTTACGCCGGCTATTATATCGCCTGCCTCAACTCCGTAAGCACCGATGTTCTGCACTGCGGCTGCTCCGACTTCACCGGGTATGCCGGAGAGGTTCTCCGCACCCCAGAGCCCGTCGGCGCATGCCTTGGCGACTAAATTATCCCACAGCACTCCGGCACCCACTGCTACCGGCACGCGGTCCGAACCAACATCAAAGTACTTGATATAGTTGATCGCCGAGTGCATCAGCGTCCCCGGGAAATCCCCGGTAAAAAGCAGGTTGCTGCCTCCGCCTATATGCCTTACCGGCTGAGGGAGGGCTCCGAAATCTATGTCGGCAAGGTCCTTGGGACTGTCATACTCCACCCACAGGGCGCAGCTTACGTCCATGCCGAAAGTGTTGCGCTCGCGTAGGGAATATTCGGGAATCCTTGTCACCATAGCTTACAAAGATACCCAAAAGACGCTAAAAGCCAAGCGGTACGAAAAACTCGGGTCGGTGATAATCCGGCTTCTCAGTCCCGACTGGAGACCAGGTCACAAAGTGAGGCGTGCTGAGGCCGTCGCCGCATTTGTAGATATTGCCCTTCATCCCATGGCCGACCCAGTCATCGAAATGGTGCTTGAAAAGGGCCGTCACCGGTATGCGTATGCCGAGGGTCCAGGGGCCCGCGGCGTGCTCGGCGAAGGGTTCGCGTCCCAGCGAAGGGGCCACCTCGATGCTGCGAAGCACCTCCAGCGGAGCGTCCTCAGGGTCATTACGGCCGGTACGGCATGCCATAGCCACCTTGCCGGCTGCGTTGAACTCGAAATTGTAGTAGCGGGGGTCAGCCGGATCCGGCTGGATGAAAATCTCCACGCAGGAGTCCTCATACACGGGGCCGCCGAGGACCGCCTGCTCAGCCTTGGTAGTCTGCTCGGAAACCTTCCAGAGCAGGGAGAGATATTTGCCGTCAGGCTCTATTTCAACGGAGACTTCGGGTTTGTAAGGCCAAGCCTCTGGCCAATTGAGGGTAGATACACTGTATTTCATTGTACTTTGACTGTGGGTATGTCACTCCATAGGGTTGTATAATGCGGGGACTGGTGCTCCCGTGCCGCGCGTATCCTGCCGTCGCCCTGCACCCCGAACAGCACGGCTCCGGGACCGAACGAACGGGTGATGCTGTCGATGGACGAGGAGAGCCGTGCGTCACGGTCGTCTGCCGCCGCGTCCGCGAAGAGCGAACGGGTATAGTCCGCCTCCTGTATTATTTTGGTAATCACCACTCCCGCCTTCTTGTAGCCGTATCCGGGGCGGTAGAGCCGGCGGCACGCTTCGACTGAAGCGGAGACCACGCGGCGATGGTCGGCGGTCGCTTCCGCAAAGGGCGTGCAGATACCTGAGGAGATCTGCGGCGCGTCCTCCTTGAACCGGTTGGTCATGGCGAAGACTGTGATTTCCGTCGCCAGGGAGCCCTGGGCACGGAGCTTCGACACTGCGCTCTCGGCGAAGTTGGCCACCTGCTCGCAGAGGCTCTGCCGGTCGCTTATCTCGTGAGCAAAAGACCTTGATACACAGATACTTTGCTTAGGCTCTATCATATCCTCAAACTCAATGCAGGGGATACCCTTAAGCTCTTTCCAAGTGCGGAACCCGGGCAGGGCGAAAATCTTACGCACAGCAGTCTCGGACAGTTGCACGTAGTCCCAGGCAGTCTGCACTCCCATCTGCTCGAGCTTCTTGATTGACCTGCGGCCTATGCCCCAGACATCCGCCGCCGGGAACTTGCGCAGCACTTTCTCGATATCCTCCGTACGGTACATGTAGCAGCCGCCCTTGAGTTTAGGGTACTGCTTGCAGAGCTTGGAAGCTATCTTGGCGAGGGTTTTGGTCGGGGCTATGCCGACGGACACGGGGATTGCCGTCTGACGCAGGCATTCGCGCGATATCGTCTGCGCATACGCCTTGAAATCAATGCCTTCCATCCCGGTGAGGTCGAGGAAAGACTCGTCTATCGAGTACTGCTCGACCATGGGGGCGAAGGTCCTCAGGACCTCCTGCACGCGCCGCGACATATCGCCGTATAGGGGGAAATTGGAGCTAAACACTGCGACTCCGTGCTTCTCCACTATGTGCCGAATCTTGAAGAACGGCTCCCCCATCCCTATACCGAGGGCCTTGGCTTCGTTGGACCGCGCCACTGCGCATCCGTCGTTGCCGGACAGCACGATTACCGGCCGCCCGTTGAGGTCCGGACGGAACACCCTTTCGCACGAAGCGAAGAAATTGTTGCAGTCGGCAAGGGCGTACATGACAGGGAG
>CAMZEI010000006.1 GCA_947305815.1 uncultured Bacteroidales bacterium
CTCTTCAGAGTCCCGGCGCGGCTGTCCAGCAGCTCGGTCTCGAAGCGCTTCTGCGCGTTAATCATCTTGAGGTCGTCAATGCGGCTGTAGCCGACTTCGACCTGGTGCAGTGCATTGTCTATGGCGAGGTTGAGCCACACTGCAAGGCCCAGTGCCAGGAACACGAATATTATATGTACGTAGTACTTGCCGGCATTGAGCCTCAGGAGGAACTCCCCCTTGAGGATAGCCAGCACGCTGTTCTTCAATATTAGCAGTACCCGTTTCATTTATTGTCGTGAGATTCCGGGTCAAGCCCGGAATGACTCCGGTTTTTATAGTCATTCCGGGCTTGACCCGGAATCTCCTTCCTTTTCGCTACGCGGAGCTTCGCGCTCCGTGCGCGTGTATTACCTGCAATCTCCTCCTCCGACGGCACCACGGGCTTGCGCAGCACGCTCTCCAGCGGTCCTGTCCCTGTCCCGTAGATGTCCCCGGGGTCCGCTGCCCCGTCCACCCGGCCGCAGCGGATGAAGTTCTTGACCATCCTGTCCTCGAGCGAGTGGTAGGTGATCACCGCGAGGCGGCCGCCGGGCCTGAGGGCCCTTGCCGCGCCGGGCAGGAACTTCTCCAGCGAACGCATTTCGGCATTGACTTCGATGCGCAGGGCCTGGTATATCTTGGCAAGCACCTTGTGCTGCGCAAAAGAAGGGAGGGCGGCTGCAACTGCATTGTCCAGGTCATCGGTGGTAAGTATGGGAGCCTTGCCGCGAGCCGAGACTATGAGTCCCGCGATGCGGCCCGCACCCTGTACTTCACCGTAGAGATTGAGGATTTTTTCCAATTCTTCTTGCGTATAAGAATTGACAATGTCAGCGGCAGTCGCCCTGCCTTGTACGTTCATGCGCATATCCAGCGGTGCGCTGTAGCGGAAGGAGAAGCCGCGCTCAGCCGTATCGAACTGATGCGAGGACACTCCGAGGTCCGCAAGTATGCCGTCGAACCCTCCGTCGGACTCGAGGAGGGAGTAATTGTAAATGAATCTGAAGTTGTTGTGTATCAGCGTGAAGCGAGGATCGTCCGGGGCCTGCGTGAGGGCGTCTGCGTCACGGTCAAATGCTACGAGGCGCCCCTTGGGGGAGAGACGGCTAAGGATTTCCCTGCTGTGTCCGCCTCCGCCGAATGTGGCGTCTGCATAGACTCCGTCCGGGTCAGTGACCAGGGCGTCGATGCTTTGCTGAAGTAGTACGGGATTGTGGTATTCGCTCATGCCTTGGCCCTCCGCTACTTGCGGGAGAGGCTCTTGGCAAAGGCTACGAACTTGTCACTCGGGAGACGGGAGTCTTCGAACTTCTCCCTGGCCCAAATCTCAATCTTGAAGCCGATGCCAAAGAATACCACTTCCTTGGTTACACCTATTGCGTCAAGAAGCTCTTTCGAGATGGAGATGCGCCCCACCTTGGAGTCCGGCTCCACGATGTCGCTGTCCCGCATGTAATCTCTCCAGAAGGTGACATGATCGGGGTTGAAAAAGTCGAGTCCCTCCAGAATACGCTCTGTCTGTCGAGTCCACTCCTCATAAGTGTACATCTCCAGACAGGGGTCATAGAGGCTCTTTTTGATGACAAACCTCATGTCTCCACCCGGCGGCATAAGGCCCTTGAGCGGCGCGGGGAATACTAGACGCCCCTTGTCGTCGACTTTTGAGCTGTGTTTGCCTATGAATGTGACCATAATTCTTATAACGCAAGTGGAGCAAAGGTAAGCAAAATTTTTACACTTTTTACCAAAACGTTACAATTTTTTACACAAATTCATTTTCAATAATTTTTTCTTAATTTTGAGCCCACTATGACTACTGAAACTGCTAACCTAATCGACAGCATCAATGTTACCCTCAATGCGGGTGGCATGAACACAATCAACATAGTGCTTGCCTTCGTAATGTATGGCGTGGCACTCGGCATCAAACCCAAAATGTTCGTTGAAGTGTTCCGACAGCCCAAATCCCTTATACTGGGTATGGTCTGCCAGCTGTTCCTTCTGCCTCTTTTCACTTTCGGACTCGCCCTGGCCCTCGGCACTTCGATCACCTGGACCATGGCCCTCGGTATGATACTCGTGGCATCCTGCCCGGGAGGCAACATCTCCAATTTCATGAGCTCCCTGTCCAAGGCCAATGTGGAGCTGTCCGTGAGCCTCACCGCTATCAGCACGGCGCTTGCCGTCCTCATGACGCCCTTCAACTTCTGGCTGTACGGCAACCTCTACTTGGATCTGGCGAGCATCAAGGGTGAAGTCCCTCAGCTCGTGATTCCCCTCTGGGATGTGTTCAAGACCATCTTCATCCTGCTCGGAATTCCCCTTACGCTCGGCATACTCACCGCGCAGTTCCTGCCCAAGGTGGCGGAGAAGCTCAAGAAGCCCCTGCAGTGGTTCAGCATCATATTCTTCATCGCTATGGTGGTGCTGTCATTCTCCAGCAACATCGCTGCGTTCCTGCAGAGCGTCAAGTACATCTTTGTAGTTGTGCTGATCCACAACCTGCTTGCTCTCGGAATCGGCTTCAGCGCGGCTTCGGCCTTCCGCCTGCCCTTCCGTGACCGCAGGACCCTCACCATCGAGACCGGCATACAGAACAGCGGCCTTGGCCTTGCGCTCCTGCTCGGTACCAGCCTTTTCGCAGGCTTCCCGGCTCACGGAGGCACCCTGGTGATTACCGCCTGGTGGGGTATCTGGCACATAATCAGCGGCCTGACGGTCAGTACCGTATTCAATCGCATAGACGCTCGCAAGGCAGGCAAGTAGCGTATGGCCTGGATCTGGGAGCCCAACCCCAAGTATACCTTCCTGCGTCACTATGTGGACGCGGTAACTCGCAGTTGCTACAGGCGTCTGCGCGTTGAAGGCAGGGACAATATCCCTACCGATGGGCATGTGCTGCTGGCTCCCAACCACTGCTGCACCCTGATGGATGCCCTGGTGGTCCTGAGGCTCGAGCGAATAATAGGGTTCGGGGCAAGGGCCGACATCTTTGCCAACCCCAAGGTCGCCCGCATCCTGCGCTTCCTGCGCATAGTCCCGCTCGCACGCGAAAGGGATGGACTTACCGCTGTGGCTGGCAATGCTTCGGTCTTCGAAGAGATAGTCGACTGCCTCGGGCACGATGTGCCCTTCTGCATGTTCAGCGAGGGTCGGCACCGCCCTGAGAGGGGGATGCTGCCGGTACAGCGGGGCATTTTCCGCATAGCAAGCCTGGCGGTGGAGAAGCTCGACGGCCCCATCTACATAGTGCCGGTAGGACTTGATTATGAGGATTTCTTCCGCACCCAGAGAGACCTGACTATCAGAATAGGCGAGCCCATGGAGATGCGCAGTCGTCTGGAAGGCCTTGACGGCGCCGCCCTCCGCGAGGAATATGACGCTCTGTGTATTGAGCTCCGGGAGCGCGTACTGGCACTGCTCAAGCGTACAGACACCCCTTCGGATGCCCGCCCGAGCATTGCCGTACGGATCCTAAAGGTTATCGCCGCAGTGCTCTTGCTGCCTCTCCTGGCAGTGCTCGCTGTCTGCGCCCTGCCAATCTGGCTGCCCTACAGGATACTTGTCTCCCGCATGCGCGACAAGGCCTGGTCCCAGACAGTCCGCTTCGGCCTCCGCCTCGCCCTCCCCATCTTCTGGCCCTTCGACATCCTCCTCTGCGCTCTCTTCCGCGCCCTCAGCTGGAGATAGTTGCCCTGCTCTTGCCACAAGGTGTCGCGTGAGCAAAACACCCCCTTCCTGCACCCCGGACACACAAATATCCTCTCCCGTGTGCAAAACACCCTGTTTTTGCACACCAGACAGTTTGACAGACGGCGAACCTGGTGTTTTGGCCGACGGTTACGGCAAAAAACAAAATGTCAGCCGCGACCGGCTGACTTTAAAGTGTCGGGATGACTCGACTCGAACGAGCGACCCCCACGTCCCGAACGTGGTGCGCTAGCCAACTGCGCTACATCCCGAAAAAATAAGCTTGCCCTTTATGCAAGCTTATTGATGTATAACTGGATTCCGCTCTTGAGGTTGGAAGCCTTGTTCTTGTGGATCAGGCCGATCTTTGCAAGCTTGTCAATCATTGCATAGACCTTGGGAGCGTTCTTCTCGGCCGTGGCCTTGTCTGAAGTGTTGCGGATGTCGCGTATCGCATTCCGCGTTGTCTTTGCATAATACTTGTTATGCAGTCTGCGCCTTTCGCTCTGGCGATCGGCTTTCTTAGCTGAAGCTGTATTTGCCATTATAATTACTTTTTAATATTTGGTAGTGGGTAGGAGAATCGAACTCCTATTGCAAGAATGAAAATCTTGAGTACTAGCCGTTATACGAACCCACCGACTCACACCAAATCACTATACGCAATTTTGGGAGTGCAAAGGTAAAAAAGATTTTCGTTAAGCCAAAATTATTTTTCCTCTTTTTCCCCGGTGTCCCAGTCCCAGGAATAGATGATGGATTCGACCTGGCGGAGGTAGTGGCGCTTGTCGAAGCGGGCAGCATATACAAAACCCTCTACCACAAAGATTTCGCTGCCGTCGGGACTGTAGAAAGAGTGGCTCACGAAGGGTCCTCCCATGTAGTCGTTCTCGACCTCCCAGAGACCACGGGTCTGAGCGAAATCGCGGCCGCGGTAATGGATGTATTCCACCGTCGGAGGGAAGAAGGTACCGGTGGTCATGTAGGTGCCTTCGAACATGCCCGGGACGTTGGCCTGGAGGATCTCGTTGCGATGCGCGATAATCTTGCCCCCGCTCAGCTCGTCAGCGGCGCCGCTCGCCGGATACTTATATATGAATATGCCCTGGTTGGTGTACTGCTTCTCGTCGGCTATCCAGACGAAGCCCGGAGTCTTCTTCTTAAGCTTGTAGCCCGAGGGGAAGTGAGGCGAACCGCCGAAGAGCTCACGGACCTGCTCGCCGAGGGCGCGCACTTCGTAGCGCTTGCTGTTGGCTATTATCCTGTCCCTCTCGGCCTGCTCGAGGGTGGCGAGCAGCAGGGGAGCGTTGTCGCGCACGAGGGTGAGCGCCATCTCACTGTCCGGAGCGCTTATCTGAATCACGCACTGGGGCTTGGCCCATACGTTGCTGAAGCTCTCGACCGCAGTCTTGGGGGACTGGGGATTGATCTCGAACTTCAGGACGTTGCGGTGGACCTTGAACATGTTCATGAAATTGCCCGGAGTCACGTTGACCAGATTGTACAGAGGCTCGCTCATGGGGAGCCAGGGGCAGTCGGCCGCGAGCAGACCGCGCACCTCGCTGCCGAGGGCGCCTTCCCACTGCGACTTCTCCATTACGACTATGACTTCACCCGCCTTGCCGCTTACGTTCGGCAGGAGGGTCTTGGTGGCCTTGCCCTTGCACCCTGCGAGCAGCAGGGGGACAAGCATCAGGATAAACAGGGACCTTTTCATAATATGAAGTTTAGCGTATAAGTCTTCCGATGTCATTGCCGAATGCGAGTATCATGAGGGCGAAAATCAGTATCATCCCCACGTACTGCACGGCCACGAGGAATTTCTCGCTCGGCTTGCGGCCCGTAATTATCTCCCACAGCACTATCACTATGTGTCCGCCGTCCAGGGCCGGGATGGGCAGCAGGTTCATCACGCCCAGCATTATGGACAGCAGCGCGAGTATGTTGAGGAAGCGGTACCAGTCCCAGACGGCAGGGAATACCTGCCCTATCGCGATGAAGCTGCCTACGGACTTGTATGCTCCGGTCGAAGGCTTTATCAGGAGTCCGAGGTCCTGCACGTAGCCCTTGATGGTCGTGACGGCAAGCTTCCATCCGGCCGGAATAGCCTCCGCGAAGCCGTAGCGGGCGGTCTTGACGGCGGGAGTCTTGACAAAAACCCCTATCCTGCCGTCGGCATCGACGCTCACGGGTATGGACAGGGTGTCGCCGCCTCGAAGCACCGTGGCATCCACTTCGCTTTGAGCCATCCCGGCAAGTATCTCCCGGGAGTCCTGCAGGTAGCGCACCGCGTGGCCGTCAAATGCCGTAATCCTGTCTCCGTCAAGCAGTCCGGCTCCCGCATTGGGGCCGTCCGCCGCCACCGAATCCACCACGAAAGGGATGGCGAGGTCAAAGAGCAGGGGAGAGTTCAGGACTTCGGACATACGGGCCTGGTCGATGTAGATGTCGAGGGTGTCACCGTCGCGAAGGACTGCCACCTTGCGCACGCTCCTGCGCGCCAGGTCGGCCTGCAGGGAGCTGAAGTCCGTGGGCTCGTACCCGTCCATGCTGAGTATGCGGTCGCCCGTGCGGAATCCCATGTCTGCGGCGAGCTCGCTGGCATAGATTTCAGACTCTTCGTTGCTTATGTAGGCGCTGCCCCAGATGCCCATGATGGAGCAGTAGACTATGATGGCGAAGATGAAATTGAACAGCACGCCGCCGGCCATCACCAGCAGCCTCTGCCAGGCCGGATGCGAGCGGAATTCCCAGGGCTGGGGGTCCTTCTTAAGGGACTTGGTATCAAGGGATTCGTCCACCATGCCGGCTATCTTGCAATAGCCTCCAAGTGGGAGCCAGCCTATGCCGTATTCGGTCTCGCCTTTCCTGAATTTCAGCAGGGCCTTGCCGCCTATGTCGAAGAACAGGTAGAACTTGTCCACCCTGATGCGGAAAAGCTTGGCGAACAGGAAATGTCCGGCCTCGTGTATAAGTATCAGTAAGGATAGTGCAAGCAGTACTTGCAGCGTCTTAATCAATGCAACCATTCGCTATAGCCACAGTTTCCCTGTGTGTTTCGAAAATGTCTTCAAGGCTCGGATTTGCTGCAAAATTCAGGCCTCGAAGGCACTCGCGGTCGATGCGGGCTATGTCGTAGAATGAAATCTTCCCTTGCAGGAAGGCCGCGACTGCGACTTCGTTGGCTGCATTGAGGGCGCAGGGGGCGTTGCCGCCGCGCTCCAGAGCCTCGTAAGCGAGACCCAGGCAGGGGAAACGGTCCAGGTCCGGGGCTTCGAAATTCAGGGCTCCGAGTGTGCTGAAATCCAGCTTGCGGTTGCCCACCGTAATCCTGCGCGGGAAGCCTAGGGCGAAGCCTATGGGCTGGCGCATATCCGGGCAGCCCATCTGGGCAATCACGGCACCGTCTTCGAACTCCACCATCGAATGGACTATCGACTCTGGGTGCACGACCACGTTGATGCGCTCAGGGGAGATGTCGAAGAGCCACCTGGCCTCCATAACCTCGAAGCCCTTGTTCATCATGGTGGCGGAGTCTATCGTGACTTTGGCGCCCATGTCCCAGTTGGGATGACGCAGGGCGTCGGCGGCGGTTGCGGTGGATATCCTGGCTTTGTCCCAGGTGCGGAAGGGCCCTCCGGAGGCGGTGAGATGTATCTTCTCCACGGCATTGCCGGCTGCTGCCATAAGGCACTGGAATATGGCTGAATGTTCTGAATCTACGGGCAGTATGGCTGCTTTGTGCTCGCGGGCGGTGGCGGTCACTATGCTGCCTGCGGCAACGAGTGTCTCCTTGTTGGCGAGGGCCACGGTCTTGCCGGCTTCGAGGGCGGCGAGAGTAGGACGCAGGCCGCTGAAACCTACCATTGCACCTACCACAATGTCAATCCCTTCGCCGGCCATAAGGGAGCAGAGGCTGTCAGTCCCTGCCCACACCTTGACATCACTGTCCGCAAGTGCGGCGCTGAGCTGCTCATAGCAGGACTCGTCGCAGATGACGGCATCGGAGGCGTCGAACTCCCTGGCCTGGGCAGCGAGCAGCTCCCAGCTGGAGCGGGCGGACAGTACGGCTACCTCAAACAGGTCCGGATGCTGCCTCACCACGTCCAGAGTCTGGGTCCCTATGGACCCGGTCGAACCGAGTATGGCTATGCGGCGTTTCAAAAGCTGATGTATTTGGCAGGATCGACGGATTCGCCCCTGTACCATATCTCGAAATGGAGATGATTGTCCGCTCCGACGGCGGCTGTGCCTCCGCTTAGTGCTATAGGAGTACCGGCGCTGACCTTGTCTCCGACCTTGTGCAGAAGCTTCTGGCAGTGCTTGTAGAGGGTTACCATGTCGCCCTGATGCTGCACCAGTATGCTGTAGCCGTCCACATCCGTCCACATGGCGGAGATTATGCTTCCGTCGAGGGCGGCGCAGACTACAGAATTCTCGGGAGCCATCACATCGACACCGGGGTGCAGGACTATCTCGAATCCCTTGGAGACCACGCCCTTGACAGGGGTGAAGAACAGCTTGCCCTCGATGGGCACAGTCCTCTCTGCTTCGGAGAGCTTGAACTGCTCCTCCTCGCGGACGGTTTCGCGAAGGAGCGAATCGCGGCTGCGGAGCTCATCGGCACTCTTGCCGCTGATGAGCCTGCTTCCGCTTCCGCCTACGAGAGAATCAAGGCTGACGGCCTGCTCGCCGCTGAGGACCTTGGACAGGTTGCCTGCGTAGAGCTCCCAGCGCATCATCATGTTCTCGAGCGAATCAATTTTGAGCGCGTTGGTCAGAGCGGCCTGCCTCGAATAAGCGTCCGGATAGCCTGGTATGGTGGTCCTGATGGGAGTGTGCGCGATAATCAGGTATGCACATACGAGGATGATGACCACGGCTGTGATAAGGACTATCACGGACCAGAGCATATTGGTCTTGAAGGTCCTCAGTATCTTGTGCTCCTCGTCGTCGGTAAGGTTGATGCGATATACCTTACGCCACTTCCCGGGATTTTTTGTTGACATGATTTTTGCTTAAATTTGCACGCTATGGACAGAATTCTGGGTATTGATTACGGCAGGGCTCGCGTCGGCGTTGCGCAGAGCGATCCGCTGCAGCTGTTTGCCTCTCCCCTCGAGACTGTCCCGGCAGCAAAGATAATAGATTATCTCCAAAAAATCGCCTCTGCCGAGAAGGTCGTGCGCTTCGTCGTGGGCTATCCCATGAACCTGGACGGCCGCCCCTCGGAAGCCGCCGCCGATGTGGATGCGTTCCTGGTGCGGCTGCGCGAAGCTTTCCCGGATGTCCCGGTGGAGCTGGAGGACGAGAGGTTCACCTCGGTCCTCGCGCACAGGGCGATGATTGACGGAGGCATGAAGAAGTCGCAGCGCCGCGACAAGGCGTCGGTTGACCGCATCAGCGCTGCAATTATTCTTCAATCATATTTGGACAGGAAGAAATGATACAACCAATTTATCTGTATGGTTCGGAAGTGCTCCGCCGCAAGGCAGAGCCGATGGATATAAGCGACAAGGCCGCCGTGGATGCTCTGGTGACCGATTTGGAAGACACTCTCAAGGCCTCCGAAGGCGTGGGCCTGGCAGCTCCCCAGATAGGGGTCTCGAGGCGCGTGCTCATAGTTGACGGCCGCGACATGACGGATGCCTATCCGTATCTCAAGGACTTCTACCGAGTGATGATAAACCCGCTTGTCCTCGAAGAAAGCTCCGAGCAGTGCGAATTCAACGAGGGCTGCCTCAGCGTGCCCGGCGTGTATGCCGATGTGCGCAGGCCTTCGGTCATCAAGGTGGAGTACTACGACCGTGACCTGGTAAAGCAGGTTGAGGTGTTCGACCGCTTCGCCTGCCGCATGGTACAGCACGAGATGAGCCATCTGGACGGGGTCATATTTACCGACCTCGTCGCGCCCATACGCAAGAAGATAATCTCCAAAAAGCTGCAGGGCATAGCCCACGGCAAGGTTTCAACTCATTATAAATCAAAGCTTAAATAAGATGGGAGCTTTTCACGCATATGATATAAGAGGTGTCTGGAACGTCGACTGGGACCGCGACACCGCATACAAGGTGGGATACTTCATCCCCGGACTTCTCGGCGCCGATAAGGTGCTGGTGGGACGCGACTGCCGTCTTTCCTCGCCCGAAATCCATGATGCCCTCATCGAAGGCATCACCGACGCCGGAGCCGATGTGACGGATATCGGCCTCTCTTCCACTCCGATGGTGTATTTCGCTACGGCTTACTATGGATTCAAGGCTTCTGTCCAGATCACCGCTTCGCACAACCCGGCCAAATACAACGGCCTCAAGGTCTCCCGCGAGAACGCCCTGCCTGTCGGCTACGACGCTGGCCTGGGACAGATTGAGCGCTGGATCAAGGAAGGGAAAGATATGCCGGGGGCGCCCAGGAAAGGAAGCGTCGCACACCTCGACATCCATGACGATTACATGGCCTTCATGGAGAAGTACAAGGGAGACATCAGCGGCCTCAAGGTAGTCTTCGACCTGTCCAATGGCATGTCCAACCTCTTCGCCAAGGAAGTCTACGGCGAAGGTTTCCGCTACATTGGCGACGTGATGGACGGCAGCTTCCCGAACCACGAACCCAACCCTCTGGATCCCGCCAACCTGGTGGCCCTCAAGGAAGCAGTGGCCGAGGAGGGAGCTGACATCGGTGTCATCTGGGACGGCGATGCGGACAGGGTAATGTTCGTGGACGACCGCAGCCGCTTCGTGGCTCCCGACCTGGTTATTGCCCTCATGGCCAAATACTTCTGCGATGTGCGCGGTGAGAAGAACCCCCGCGTCCTGCAGGAGATTCGCTCGTCCAAGTCGGTAGGTGAGTTCCTCAAGGCCTACGGTGCCGAGATGCACACCTGGAGGGTCGGACGCGCATTCGCCGCACCCAAGCTCCGCGAGATAGACGGACTCTGGGGCGGAGAGCTCGCAGGACACTACTATTTCAAGGATTTCTTCTATTCGGACAGCGGTCTGCTTTCATCCATTATCGTACTCAGGATAGTCGCTGCCATGAAGGGGGAGGGGATCAAACTCTCCGACATGATGGACTCGATGACCGGCTACTACAATTCCGGCGAAGTCAACTTCCGCATAGAGGACAAGGCCGGCGCGATGGAGGCGGTAAGAGCCCATTTCGAGGCTCAGGAGACTCCCGAGGCGGTGATGGACTTCGACGGATACCGTCTGGAGTTCCCCGAATGGTGGTTCAATATCAGGCCTTCGAACACTGAGCCCTACCTCCGCTTCATCTGCGAGGCGCGTACCCCTGAGCTTCTGCAGGCCAGAGTCGCAGAAGTTACATCCCTGCTGGAGGACCGTTTCGGAGCTGTAAAGAAATGAAGAAACTGACACTAATCCTGCTTACGCTGCTCATCCTGAGCGGCAACTCTTTCGCTCAGGAGGCTCCCATGACCATGGCCCGCGCCAAGGCCCTCGTGGAGCGTCCTGCGCTCAATCCCGTACCGTCACTTATCCCCGACCCCAACAGGGTGTCGATAGATACGCTGGATACCAGCGACCCCCGTATCAAGCTCATACTGTGCTCCGATGGCACCTGGCACTACACCAAGGACCATGACCTGCTCAATGACGATTCCGTGTACCGCAGGGCATGGAGCGCGGAGAGGGCCAATCCCTACAATGTGGCCTACGACGACCTGCCATTCAGGAGCATAATCTGGCTGGTGGATTCCACTACGACTTTCTGCGTGCCCTACCAGACCAAGGTGTTTTCCAAGTTCGGACGCCGTCGCGGCCGTCAGCACCAGGGTGTGGACCTGCCCTATCCCAAGGGCACTCCCGCACGCGCCGCTTTCCCCGGCAAGGTGCGTATAGCGAAGCGCTTCGGAGGCTACGGCAACCTCGTGGTCTTGCGCCATCCCAGCGGGCTGGAGACCTTCTACGGGCACCTGTCCCAGATACTCGTGGAGCCCGACCAGTGGGTTGAAGCCGGCGATGTGATAGGCCTCGGAGGGTCAACCGGCCGCTCGACCGGGCCGCACCTGCATTTCGAGACCAGGTATCTGGGCTACGCCTTCGACCCTCAGTGGCTGATTGATTTCGAGACCGGAACCCTGCGCCACGGCGTGTTCGTGCTGCGCCGCCGCTACCTCACTCCCGGCTCCACCTATGTCCCCGAATCCGAGGACGAAGAGGAGCAGATCTACCTCACCGAAGAGGAGGAAAGGGCTGAGGAAGAGCGCATTGCGCGCGAGCTGGCTGCCGCCAGGTATCATAAGATACGCTCCGGCGACACCCTCTCCACGATAGCCCGTAAGTACGGTACTACCGTGTCCGCAATATGTAAGCTCAACGGTATCAGTCCCAAGACTACCCTCCGCGTCGGCAGGACCATACGGGTTAAATAATACCAACCGGGTGTTTTCTTCTTGCAATTCCGTGACTGAACGGTTACGGAATTGCTTTTTTTTGTTATATTTGTGTGATACACTAAATTAATAACAGCTTTCTATGAGTAAAAACATTCTGGTCATTGGAAGCAGCAATACTGATATGACCGTCAAGACCAAGGAGTTGCCCCGTCCGGGGGAGACCGTCCTTGGGGGAGTATTCACCATGGGTCCGGGTGGCAAGGGAGCCAACCAGGCCGTTGCAGCCCGCCGTCTGGGAGGTGATGTGAAGTTCATCTGCAAGGTAGGAAAGGATATTTTCGGTGACAATGCCGTAGCCGGCTATGCCGCCGAGGGTCTGGACACTTCGGGCATTATCCGTTCGGAGCTGCCCTCGGGTGTCGCCCTCATCTCGGTGGACGAGCATGCGGAGAACTGCATCGTGGTGGCTTCCGGAGCCAATGCCGATTTCACCGTGGCTGACGTAGAAGCCTCCCGCAAGGCCATTGAGGAGTGTTCCATACTCCTTCTCCAACTCGAAATCCCCGTCCCTTCGGTAGTTGCTGCCGCGCGCATGGCGAACGAGGCCGGCGCCCAGGTTGTGCTCAATCCCGCACCCGCCTGCGAGCTGCCTGAGGAACTCTTCAAATACATCGACATCTTCATCCCCAACGAGACCGAGCTCTCGACATTCAGCGGGATGCCGGTAAGCGACGCCGACTCTGCCGCCGCGGCTGCCCGCAAGATGCAGTCCATGGGCGTGGGACGCCTCATCGTCACCATGGGCAGCAAGGGAGCGCTCATAGTTGAGACTGACGGCTCGACAGTCTTCGTACCTGCCAAAAAGGTCAAGGCAGTCGATACCACCGCCGCAGGAGATACATTTTGCGGAGCCCTGTGCGTCGCCGTCTCCGAGGGCAAGAGCCTTGAGGAAGCAGCTCAGTTCGCCGCTGCCGCTTCGGCCCTTACGGTCCAGAAGATGGGAGCCCAGAACTCCATACCTTTCCGTTCTGATCTGAATTAACATTAAAACTACATTGATATGTTCATCGTCAACAGTTACACGCTTGCAGTTATTCTCTGCTTTGTCACAATGCTCTGCTGGGGCTCATGGGGCAACACCCAGAAGCTCGCCGCCAAGAGCTGGCGCTACGAACTCTTCTACTGGGACTACGTGATCGGAATGGTCCTGTTCTCGCTCATACTTGCCTTCACGGCAGGTTCGATAGGAGCAGAGGGCCGTCCGTTTATCCAGGACCTCGGCCAGGCCAGCTGGTCCAGCATAGGCTGGGTGATGCTCGGAGCTGTGGTGTTCAACGTCTCCAATATACTCCTGTCCGCTTCGGTATCTATCGCAGGCATGGCAGTGGCCTTCCCTCTGGGAGTAGGCATTGCACTTGTGATGGGCGTGCTCAATAACCTCCTCCTGCACCCCGTGGCAGGTCAGAACACCCTGCTCCTCTGGGTAGGTGTCGTGCTGGTGGTGCTTGCAGTTGTCTGCAACGGCATGGCTTCCGGCAAGGTCTCCAACGAGCAGCGCGATCCCGCGCAGAACCGCAAGGGTATCATCCTCGCGGTGCTCGCCGGACTCATCATGTCCTTCTTCTCCGCTCTTGTCTATAACGGAGTGGACCTCGCCAACTTCGCCGCCCCCGCAGCCGGCAAGCTCACCCCCTACACCGCTATGGTGGTCTTCGCCCTCGGCGTGTTCCTCAGCAACTTCATTGTCAACACCATTGTGATGAAGAAGCCCTTCGTAGGCGAGCCCGTCAGCTACAGGCAGTACTTCGCCGGCAGCTTCGGTACCCATCTCGTGGGCGTACTCGGAGGCTGCATCTGGGCACTCGGTACCTCGCTCAACTACATCTGCGCCGGTACGGCAGGAGCAGCTGTCTCCTACGCCCTCGGACAGGGAGCACCCATGGTGGCCGCCATCTGGGGCGTGTTCATCTGGAAAGAATTCAAGGGCGCAAGCAAGGGCGTCTACGGCCTGCTGGCCCTCATGTTCGCCCTCTTCATCGCGGGCCTCGCATGTGTAGTGGTAGCCGGAATGTAATTTTTGAAGGATTATGAAAGCACTGCAAAACATACTGATAGCAGCTGCACTGCTGCTCGTCTCCCTCACCGCAGCCGCCCAGGACAAGGCGGTTACCGGCAAGGTGATAGACGAGAAGGGTGCACCCCTGGCCGGAGCGACGCTCGTGGTCCAGGGCACTAAGACATATGCAATTGCCGATTTCGACGGCCTTTTCGACATTCAGGCGAAGGCCGGTCAAATAGTTGTGGTGTCCTACCTCGGATATGACGACTATGAGCTCACGGTCGGAAACTCCCGTTTCTATACCGTATCTATGACCCCTTCGGCGGCTACGATGCTCAACGAGTCCGTCGCAATCGGTTACGGTACGACCACAAAGAAGGAAATCACCGGCTCCGTCTCGAGCCTAAGGGCTGAGAGCCTTGACAAAGGTGCCTTTGCCGATGCGGCAGGTCTCCTGCAGGGCAAGGTCGCGGGTCTTTCTATCACCAACCCCAACGGCGGCGACCCCAACGGCTCGATGGAAATACTCCTTCGAGGCACCAATACCCTGTCCGCCGGCCAGGGCCCGCTCATCATCATCGACGGTGTCAGCGGAGCTGACCTGCGTACCATCAACTTCCAGGAAGTCGAGTCCATCGATGTGCTGAAGGACGGCTCTGCCGCTGCAATCTACGGAACCCGCGGTACCAACGGCGTGATTATCATCACGACCCGCCGTGCCAAGGCAGGCTCGACCTCCGTCGAATATCGTGGCCAGGCCATCACCCAGACCCTCCTCTCGAGGGCTGTCCCTATGGATGCCGACCAGTTCGAGTATGTGGTCACCAATTATAAGTCTTTCGAGAAAGCTCCTCTGTACGGCGCCAAGACAGACTGGTTCGAAGAAGTGACCCGCACCCCGTTCTCTCACAGGCACAGCCTTGCAATTGCAGGCGGCTCTGAGAGCTTCTCCCACCGCACCACCCTCAATGTGGAGCAGAACCAGGGTATGCTCCGCAACAATAACAACAACAAGTACCTCTTCCGCACCAACATACACCAGACTGCACTCGAGGGCTGGCTGACGCTGGACTACAATATGACCTACGGGAAGCGCATTTTCAACAACACCCGCAGCGGCATATTCCGTCAGGCTTTCATCCACAATCCCACAGAGCCTGTCTATGATGCGGACGACGAGAAGAACGGCGGCTACTACACCATCGGCGGTATGGATTACTACAACCCCGTTGCAATGCTCAACGAGCGACACAGCCAGTACGATGTGGATGATATAGCCGTCAACGGCCGCGCCACTATCAACATTCTCCCCATCGAAGGCCTCAAATGGGACAACTTCGTCAGCTTCGGCAACAAGCGCAGCCTGTACACCGATTACAAGACCAAGTTTTATCCCGGAGAGACCGGCCTCAAGGGTTCGGCTGAGATCAACAACAGCAAGGAGACCGACCTTCAGTACGAGAGTACCCTCCAGTACAGCAAGCATATGGACAAGCACAATTTCCAGGCTATACTGGGTTACTCCTACGAGCAGCAGTACTACTTCTCATCCGGCGACTACAACTACGGTTTCGATACTGACTTCTTCGGAGTCAACAACATAGGAGCCGGCAAGGCCCTGCTCTCCGGAGCCGCCAATATGGATTCCAACAAGACTTCCAGCCGCTACATCGCCTTCTTCGGCCGTGCGATGTACAACTACGCCGACAAGTATATGGCTTCCCTGTCGCTCAGGCGTGACGGTTCGAGCCGCTTCGGCGTGAATCACAAGTGGGGCTGGTTCCCCGCAGTGAGCCTTGGCTGGCGCATGACTGAGGAAGACTTCATGAAGGATGTAAACTGGCTCGATGAGTTCAAGCTCCGCGCCGGTTTCGGTATGACAGGTAACCAGGACTTCAGCAACTACAAGTCACTGTTCCTCGTCAAGACCAGCGGCAACTTCTACTATGACGGACAGTGGTCGACTTCCTACGCCCCTGCATCCAACGCCAATCCCGACCTTGCTTGGGAGAAGAAGTCCGAGTTCAACGTAGGTTTCGACGCGACCCTTTTCAATAAGGTCAACGTCACCCTCGACTACTACTATCGCTACACTTCCAACCTGCTCTACAACTACACGGTCCCCGTGCCTCCGTACAACTATGGCACCCTGTTCACCAATGTAGGTGCAATCAGCAACAGCGGTATAGAGCTCACTGTCGATGCAACCCCTGTGAGGACCAAGAACGTCACCTGGAACACCACAGTGACCGCCTCGCACAACGACAACAAGCTCATCTCCTTTACCAACGAGGAGTTCGCCGGTCAGGAATACCGTATCGGCTGGCTCAACACCCCTATCGGAGTGTATTGCCAGAGGCTTATCGAGGGCGAGAGCATAGGTACCTTCTACGGTCCTAATTACGAGGGCCTCAGGTCTTCCGGCTCTACCATAGTTGCCCAGACCAAGGAGTCCGACTGGGTTAATCTCGGCAACGCATATCCCTGGGCCAACATCGGTTGGAGCAACTCTGTGAGCTGGAACGGCTTCACCCTGAATGCAAGCCTGCGCGCTTCTCTGGGCGGCAAGGTATTCAACCAGATGAGGGCTGTCTATGAGAATATCACCAATCTCGGCATCACCAACGTGCTCGCGAGCTGGCTCAACGAGCCCGAGTTCACCGGCAAGGTGGTGTATTCCGACAAGTATCTCGAGGATGCGACCTATGTCAAACTCGACAACGTGACCCTTAACTACAATGTCCCGATTAAGAACAAGAGTCTTGTAAAGAATCTTGACGTGTACCTGTCGGGCCAGAACCTGCTTGTAATTACCGGATATCAGGGCGTCGATCCCGAAGTGGCTCTCACAGGCCTCACCCCCGGTATCGAAGGTCTCTCCTACTATCCCAGGACCAGGGTGTTCACACTCGGAGTCAATGTCAAATTCTAAATGAAGGGAAGTATGAAAAAGTTTTACGCAATACTGTTCGGTGCCGCTGCAGTTTTTGCAGCTTCCTGCACCAATCTCGACGAGGAGATTTACTCCCAGATCCCTCAGGCGGAATTCCTCAGCGACCCGGACCATGTAGCACTCTACACGTCCAGGCCCTACACCCATCTCCAGGAATGGGGCAACGAGCAGAGCATGCTCACTATGATACTCCAGCTTACCAACGAGACCGTAATCCCCGGCGACTACGACGGTCACTGGCTTGAGCCTCGTTACAGGGAGCTTCATTCACATCAGATACCTACCAACTGCAAGCTGGTCAGGACCTCCTGGGACTTCTGCTTCGACGGTATAGCTGCCTGTAATGACGCTATATATGTATTGGAGAATGCTCCCGTCACGGCTGTAACCGCCAAGAGCATCGCCGAGATCAAGGTTCTTCGCGCGTACTATTATCTTATGGCGGTGGACTGCTGGGGTAGCGTCCCCTTCTCGGTAAACCGCGAAGAGGTCGGCTATCCCGAGCAGAAGGACAGGGTTACGATGCTTGGCTGGATTGAGCAGGAGCTCACTGCCAATATCGACCTGCTTGACACCCAGGTATCCAGCAAGACCTACGGCCGTATAACCAGGGAGGTTGCAAGGTTCCTGCTTGCCAAGATCTACCTCAATTCCGAGAAATGGACGGGCAAGGCCCGCTATGCCGAGTGCGAGCAGATCTGCGATGACATCATGAAGAGCGGCAACTTCACGCTTGCTGACCGTTACGAGCAGAACTTCGCGATCAACAACGAGAACGGCTCCGAGGCGGTTTTTGCCCTCCCTCACAGCAGCGTCTATACCAACTACGCGTTCTATCTCTATGTGATGACCTTCGGTACCGACCTCGCAGAGGCGTACAACATCGAGGGCGCATCCTGGAACGGCGTAATGATCTGCCAGCCCGATTTCTTCGACACCTACGATCCTGCAGACCTCAGGCGCGACCTCACTTGGCTTCACGGTCAAGTCTATGATGCCGGCGGAAGCAAGTTCAAGCTGAAGCAGAAAAATGCGGACGGCTCTACCTCGGAAATCGACTATGTCATCACCGCTTCTCCCATCGATCCCGGCAAGTTCGCCAAGGGAATCGGCAGGCTGGAGGGCGCAAGGATAATCAAGTGGCCCTATCAGACCGACGGCGCGCTCAACAGCTACAAGATCTCGATGGAGAACGACTTCTACCTCATGAGGTATTCGGATGTCGTGCTCATGTACGTCGAGGCTCTCCTCCGTCAGAATAAGGCTGTCGAAGCCGCCGCAGTCCCCGAGTTCAAGCAGATCAGGGTACGTGCCGGCCTCGCTCCCATCGAAGCAGCCGACCTCACGCTGGACGCCCTCTATACCGAGCGTTCACACGAGCTCGCCCTCGAAGGCTGGGCAAGGCAGGACCTCATCCGCTTCGGTAAATATACCGAGGCCTGGTGGGCAAAGGATGAAGATGACGCTCACGTCGAGCTCCTCCCCATACCCGAAGAGCGCAGGGGAGATAACCCCAACCTTGGACAGAATCCCGGTTATTGATTATGAGAAAGTACTTCCCCATACTGATTGCCGTGCTGCTGCTCGCCGCTTCGTGCGTGCAGCAGCCCAGGGAAATCACCCGTACCCAGCTCCGTGACAAGATTGCCGGAGCATGGCTGGGCCAGATGGTGGGCAATATCTACGGACTCGAGTATGAGAACAAGTTCGTGGACGAGCCCGGCGAGGGGCCCTTTGTCTTCAACAAGGCGATACGCAAGATGACCGCCGTGGACGGAGCCTTCTCCGACGACGACACTGATGTCGAGTACCTCTATCTGATGATGATGGAGAAGTACGGTCTGGATATCACCTATGCGCAGGTCCGCGAGGGCTGGATGTACCATATCCGCGACCGCGTATGGCTTGCCAACCGCGCCGCTCTGGGCCTGATGCATTACGGCTTCATGCCGCCGATGACCGGCCGCAAGGAGTACAACCCCCACTGGTTCCAGATTGATCCTCAGCTGATCAACGAGATCTGGGCCTATACCGCTCCCGGCATGCCGGCATATGCGGCAGGGATTTCGGACTGGGCCGCCCGTATAACCTCCGATGACTGGGCTGTGTCGCCCACGGTGGTGTACGGAGCCATGTATTCCGAGGCCTTCTTTGAGAGCGATATCCCTACGCTCATCCGTCACGCCAAGGAGTATCTCCCTCGCGGAGACCGCTTCCGCGCAATTATCGACGAGTGCCTGAAGCTCTGGCAGGAGAATCCCGACGACTGGAAGCCTGCCCGCAAGGCCATGGCCGAGAAGCTGTACTTTAACGAGGACGACCTCTCCAAGAGCATATGGAATGCCGACCTGAACGGAGCGATGGGCATACTGTCCCTGCTCTACGGTGAGGGTGACATCGACAAGACCCTGCTGATTGGCTGCGCCATGGGCTTCGACTGCGACAACCAGACGGCCACGATGTGCGGTCTGCTGGGAGTTATCAACGGCGTGGGCAATGTCCCCATGGACCGTGCCATACCGGCGGAGTTCCCACACTGGACCAAGCCTTTCAACGACCGCTATATCAATGTGACCCGCTACGACATGCCCGATGCCTCCATCGAGGATATTATCGAGCGCACTGTCGTACTGGCGGAGAAGAACATCCTTGCCCGCGGAGGCAGCGTGCGTGAGGAGGACGGCGAGCTTATCTACACCGTCAACCCCAAGGCCCGCTACGTCAAGCCCGTGGAACCGGAGGCAAGCTTCTCGCTGCCTGCCGACCGCGGCCGCAACCTGGCCCCCGAGGCGGCAGAGATACTTGCGCTCACCCGCGAGACTGACCGCGCTACGCTGGATTCCTGCTGGCTGACGATTCCCGTGAGCTACCGCGCATACACCGTGGATGTGATCAACGACGGCATAGTGGGTGGCCCCGGAGCGGCGTTCTACTCCCTCGGAGAGAAGTCCAACGCTCCCAAGCGCGACTACTTCGGCTACCGCTGGGATGAGCCGGTCACTACCGACATGATATCCTTCCACTACGGACCTCTGGAGGAGTTCGGAGGCTGGTACTCCAATCTCCATCCCGAGTATCTGGATGCCGAAGGCAACTGGGTGCCTATTGAGGCCGAGGTCATCCCCGCATGGCCTTTCAGCGACGAAGTGTTCTTCCAGCCTCACAACGGAGAGTTTGTCTTCCGCTTCCCCGCAGTGACTACGACGGCTGTGCGCGTCATAGGCGACGATGCAACCCTCGTGCACTGGCACAAATACACCAAAGACGTATCAGCATTCATCTCTATAACCGAATTGCAGGTATATGAAGCGAAATAGCCTCATACTCGTGCTGGCCCTGCTGGCCTCGTGCTCCGCACCCAAGGCTCCGGAGAGCGTCACCCTCTCGAGGGAGGCTCTCATGGACAAGATTATGGGTGGCTGGGCTGGTCAGACCATAGGTGTCGTATACGGAGCTCCCACGGAGTTCAAGTTCACCGGGACCCTGATTCCGGACAATATGCCCATCTCCTGGGGCGAAGGTTATGTCAAGCACTGGTGGGACCGCAAGCCGGGCCTCTTCGACGACGTGTACAATGACCTCACTTTCGCCGAAGCTTTCGAACAGCTGGGACTTGATGCCACATCCGAGGAGCTGGCCATGCGCTTTGCGTATGCGCCCTACCACCTCGCACATGCCAATCAGGCAGGCCGCTACAATGTCCGTCAGGGCATAATGCCGCCCGAGTCCGGACACTGGCTCAACAATCCCCACGCCGACGACCTGGACTTCCAGATTGAGGCTGATTTCGTGGGACTCATGGCTCCCGGTATGCTGCCGCAGGCCCTCGATATAGCAGACCGGGTCGGGCACATCATGAACAGTGGCGACGGCTTCTACGGCGGCGCTTTCGTGGCTGGTCTGTACAGCGCTGCCTTTGTCGAGAGCGATCCTGCGAAGATAGTCGACATGGCGCTCGAAGGCATACCGCAGGAGAGCATGTTCTGGCAGTGTATCAATGATGTGCGCCTGCTGCACTGGAAGTATCCCACCGACTGGAAAGCCGCATGGTTCGAGCTTCTCAAGAAGTGGGACTGTGACGCAGGCTGCCCCAAGGGGGTGTTCCTCAGCTTCAACATAGACGCCAAGATTAACTCGGCCTATGTCGCTATGGGCCTCCTCTACGGAGGCGGCGATTTCGGACGCTCTCTGGAGATTGCTACCCGCTGCGGTCAGGACTCAGACTGCAATCCGGCTACCGTCGGCGGCGTGCTCGGAGTGGTGCTTGGGCTCGATGCGATGCCTCCTTTCTGGAAGGATCCCGTGATGGAAATCTGGGCCCTGGACTTCGAAGGCACCGACGTGTCCCTCGCCAAAGGTTCGCAGTACTCCTTCAATCAGGCCCTTGAGCTGATTCCCCGTAATGGCGGCACCGTTACTGACGATGAGGTGACAATACCTGTAGCAAGGCCTGAGGTCCTCCCTCTGGAGCAGAACTTCACCGATACCTATCCCATCTACCGCGACCAGAAGGACGCATGGATGTCAGGGGAGTACGAGTTCGACTTCTCCGGCAACGGATTTGTGGTCTGGGGTAACCTCGTATGCCTTCGTGGCATCAGCGCCGACTACGCAGCCCGTGTTAGCAAGAAGCACGTGGGTAGCGAGGTGTTTGCCCTCGCCGAGGAGCAGGACCCCTATGTGGCCGAGATTGAGGTCTGGATAGACGGACAGCTCGACCAGGTGTCCATGCTGCCCATGAAGGGCACTTCGCGCAAGCTTGAGCCAGCCTGGAAGTATCTCCTCCCTGAGGGCCGCCACAACGTCCGCATGGTCTGGCGCAATCCTCAGCCCGAAACTTACCTGCTGCGTATCAACGCGATACAATACTACTCAGCAAAGCCAAATGAAGACGTCTATTATCATAATTAGCGGGCTCCTGCTGCTATCCGCCTGCACTTCCACGCTGCCTTACGGGCAGACCGTGACCATGGACGACGCCACCCTGATGGACAAGATCCGCGGCGGCTGGTACGGCCAGACCATAGGCTGCACCTACGGCGGCCCCACGGAGTTCAAGTACAAGGGCGGTATCATCATGGACGAGATTCCCATCCCCTGGTACGATGACTACATCTACGATACCTATATCGAGGATCCCGGCCTGTATGACGATGTCTATATGGACCTCACCTTCATGGAGACCATGCTCAAATTTGGCGTGGATGCTCCCGTGGAGGAATACGCCCGCGCTTTCGCATACGCCGACTACAAGCTCTGGCACGCCAACCAGGCCGCCCGTTACAATATCCTCAACGGCCGCGGCGCACCCGAGAGCGGCTACTGGAAATACAATCCCCATGCTGACGACATTGACTTCCAGATTGAGGCGGACTTCATCGGCATGCTCTATCCCGGACAGGTCGATGCGGCATCGGAGCTCAGCGACCGAATTGGCCACATCATGAACTACGGCGACGGCTGGTACGGCGGCGTATTCATCGGAGCCATGTACTGCCTGGCCTATGTCTGCGATGATATCCCCACCATTGTGAGGGAGGCCCTGAAGACTATACCCGAGGGAACCAAGTTCCACAGCACCATAGCCGACGTCCTCAAGTACTGGAAGAAATACCCCGGCGACTGGAAGCAGTGCTGGTTCGAGGTCACTAACCGTCACGCAAATGACGTGGGCTGCCCCGAGGGCGTCTGGAACGGCTTCAACATCGACGCTACCATCAACAGCGCCTTCGTGGTTATTGGCCTGCTGTACGGAGAGGGTGACTTCCTCAAAACGATGGATATCTCTACCCGCTGCGGCAACGATTCCGACTGCAACCCTGCCTCGGCCGCCGGCATACTCGGAGTGATGTACGGCTACGATGCCATCCCCGAGTACTGGAAGAAGGGGGCCGAGCGCATCAAGGACATACCCTTCCCCTACACTTCGCTCAGTCTTGAGCAGGTCTGCGAGGAGAACTTCAAGCTCGTCAAGTCCCTCTATCCCGGCGAGGAAGGCAGCATCAGCATAGATGTGCGCCAGCCCTCTGCCGTACGCTACGAGCAGTGCTTCGAGGGGATAAGGCCCGTAGGCAAGGTGGTTCTCAAGAAACGCTTCTCCAGCGAGCTTACCCTTGAGTTCGACGGCAATTCCATAGTGGTCGAGGGCAGTGTGGTGAAGACCGGACATGATGATTCCGCCTACGAGGCAAGGCTGCAGGCCTACCTCGACGGAGATCTGGTCGAGGAGTTCACCATGCCTTACGACTACATAACCCGCAAATACGAAGTGTTCTCAGCCTATTGCTTCGAAAGCGGCCACCACACATTGAAACTGGTGCTGCTCAATCCCCATAAGGATTATGAGATAAACGCACAGGAAATGGTAATATATGACAAGGATGAATAGATTATTTCTTCTGCTCTCGGTGTTCGCAATTGTAGGCGCCTGCGGATGCTCTCCCAAGAATGAGAATCCTGAAGAGCCCGCATTCGAGAGGTATGTCCAGAATCTGGAGATTAAGAGTGAGATATTGAATACGAAGGTACCGTTCTCCATCTACCTTCCTGAGGGCTATGACAAGGACCTCGACAAGTCCTACGCCGTAGTGTACATGCTCCACGGACATGGTGACAACCACAATTCGTGGAACGGCAATTATCTCCATGCCAACACCAAGATCAATACCCTGGTGAAGACTTCCGGCCTGTCGGACATGATTTATGTGTTCCCCGAGGGATTCACAACCTACTACTGCAACTACTATACGGGTAAGTACGCCTATATGGACATGTTTGTTCAGGAGCTCATACCCTACATCGATGCCAATTACCGCACGATACCTGACAGGCAGCACCGCAGCATCACCGGCTACTCCATGGGAGGATTCGGAGCCCTGGCTCTCGCCGAGAAGCATCCGGAGACCTTCCTCTGCAGCGCACCGCTGAGCATGTCGTTCCGTACCGACTGGCAGTACATGTCGGAATCCCAGAGTGGCTGGGACCAGCAGTGGGGCAAAATTTTCGGAGGGATAGCCAAGGCAGGCGCAGAGCGCTTGACGGACTATTACAAGGAGCATTGCCCCTACTATCAGTTCGTCCCGGAGAACAGGGAGACCCTTTCTGCAGTGAAGTGGTACCTTATCTGCGGCGACAACGAGGAGAATCTCCTCTATGCCAATGACACTCTCCACGTGCAGCTCCGCGACCTCGGGTACGAGCACGAGTACCGTGTGGTGGACGGAGGGCACTCCAGCAGCGTGTGGATGCCGGCTCTGGATGAGGTCCTGCCGATGTTTGACCATTACATGAACGGAACTTCCGCATGGCCGGCCTGCGCCAAAGCCATGTACAAGAAGCAGGATGTCGCATTCCGCGAGGATGGGACTGCGTTCTCTAAAGCGTATACCGGTGCTGAGCAGGGACTCGGCGTGTATCTCTTCCATAAAGCCCTCCCGGAGCAGACCCTGAAGGATGTCATGTCCGTGCTCTACACGGTCAATACCAAATACCTCTGCGTCTATATGCCCTGCGATCTCACAAAGAAGAGTGTCGCGGAGTGGGTAGAATACTATGGGGCCCTTTATCCTCAGAATAAGCGTGCAGCTGTGTGCATGGAGGGAACGGGAGCGTCGGTTATGGCTGATCAGGCCCCCTTTGAAGCCATGCTCTTTGTCGATACCGCCCTCGGGACGGACATCAGTGCAGACCCTTCAAGGAAGTACTACTTCTCCTGCACCGATGAATCCGCCTGCTATGCTGATTACGGCACTCTGTATCGCATCTGCAAGCGCGGCGGGATCGAATTCGAATACCGTGTGATCAATGCAACCGGCGAGCCCGAGGATATACTCAGGTGCGCCGACCAACTGAAATCATATATTCCTTATTAACCTTATTATTAACCCTTTTATTAACAAACACAAAAAACAAGTATGAAAAAGTTTTTCTTTTTCGCAGCTATCGCTGCACTGACTCTCGTTTCTTGCGACAAGGATTCTAAGAACAACGGTGGCAAGGAAGACGAGGGCGGCATCAAGCTCGAGTACCGCATCAAGACACTCGACGGCAAGGCCTTCACCTACAACGCTGACGGCAAGGTCGCTTCTTACGGTGACGACAGCGAAGTCAGGACCTTTGTCTATGAGGGCAACAAGCTCACCATCAAGGACAAGTGGAAAGAGGACGGCGCATGGTCCGCAGAGATCGTAGAGTACGAAATGACTCTCAACGAGATGGGTTTCGCTACCGAGGTTAAGTATGGTGACGGCAACGTCATTACCATCACTTATGACAAGGACGGTTTCTTCACCGAGGCTATCAGGAACGGTGAGAAGATCACTGAGCAGACCATTGAGGATCTCAATGTCATCTCTTGGGGCCGCTATGACAAGGATCACGACTTCTGGCGTCAGAAGAAGGCCACCTATCTTGGCAAGGTCAACGTCGGCCAGGTCCAGACCCACTGGGCAGAGGATCTCAAGATGAAGAGGTGGATGCACGAGGCACGCCTGTTCGGTAATACCTCCGTCAACGTCCTCGAGACTTGCCGCTGGTGGAACTACGGCGATGAGCCCGCTGCAAAGACCGCAGTATATGACTACGAGTACGATGCCAACGGCTGCATCACCAAGGAGACCAAGTACTACGGCGTGTGGAACGAGACCGACCTCACTGGCCTCGACTTCGACGACGAGCACACCTTCACCTGGGAGAAGATCTAAGAGCCCAGTAGTCATTCCGGGCTTGACCCGGAATCTACTTGTAGATGAGATACGTCTCCCGGAGCTGGCGGAACCCCGCTTCATCGCGGTGCCAGTAAGGGAGGACATCTTCCACAACAAGGCGGCTGCCCAACAGGGCGGCCGTCTTTTCTGATCCCGTGACCTTGTGAAACATTGTAAGGTCCAGACCCGGGGTCTTGAAAGGATTGATGCCGAAGCGCTTGAATACCGCCTGCATCACGTAGAACTGTACCGTGGTGAGCTCCGCGGCGGCAAAGTCAGTGAAATAATATTGCACCCCGTGCAGGAGCTTGCCCTTCATGGAGCCGGCGAAGGGAGTGTAATGGATGGTCCTCCATGCGATGCCGGGAAGGCAGTAGGAGTCCAGCTCGGCCTTGAGGACATCGGCGTCTATCCACTCAGCGGCAAATGTGCCGAAGGGCATGCTGTAGCCTATGCCTATGTTGAGGTAGTCGCGGAACTCGCCGACCAGCCCCGCGCAGGGGTAGCAGACGGCGTTCTGGGGATAGGGGATGTTGGGCGAAGGTGCGACCCAGGGGAGCCCGGTCGCAGCGTAGTCCATGCCGCGCTGCCAGCCTTCCATGGGGATGACGGTGAGGCGGCACCTGGCGTGCGGCAGATTGCCTTTCTGTCCGCAGTTGAGACCTTCTTCATTAATGAGACGCGCCAGCTCACCTACGGTCATTCCATATATATAAGGTATACGGTACTGCCCGACGAAGCTGTACCAGCCTACCTCGGGGTAAGGACCCTCCACCTTGGTGCCTCCGAGAGGGTCAGGTCTGTCGAGTACCATGACTTCTATGCCTCGGGCGGCGCAGGCCCTCATTACGAGTCCGAGAGTGCTTATGAAGGTGTAGGAGCGTGTCCCCACGTCCTGAATGTCATAGACCATCACGTCTATGCCTTCCAGCATCGCGGCAGTCGGCTCGCGGGTGGCCCCGTACAGCGAATGTACCGGGAGTCCCGTCAGCGGGTCCGTGCTGCCGGCCACCTTGCCTCCCGCCCAGACATCGCCGCGCACCCCGTGCTCGGGACCGAAAAGGGCTACGAGATTGACCTCGGGGGCTGCCCACAGTATCTCTATGGTGGATCGCAGCTGCGAGTCCACACCGCTGGGGTTGGTGACGAGTCCCACCCTGCGGCCTTCGAGTCCGCTGAAGCCGTGCTCGCGAAGCACTTCTATGCCGGGCTTTACTCTTGCGGAGGCTGCGAGGCACAGAAGACCCAGGGCGATGACTGTGAGTAGCCTTTTATTCATAATGTACTTTCTTTCTTGCGATAATGACGGCGGCAGCGGTGGCGGCGCAGCTAATCATCACCAGGGTGAAGAAGCCGCGGTAGCCAAGCGAGAGCTGCAGATATCCGGCAACCAGTGCCGGCAGCTTCATCGACAGCCACATGAAGGCGGTGCAGATGGCGTAGTGCGAGGTCTTGAGCGGCCCGTCCACGAAGCGCATCATGAAGAGGGTGTAGGCCGTGAATCCGAAGCCGTAGCCGAACTGATCCAGCACTATACATCCGGCTATGAACGGGATGCCGCTTGGCTGAAGGATGGCCATCAGCAGATACACTGCGCAGGGCAGTGCAAGGGCGAGACCCATGGGCCAGAGTGAAGCCCGCAGGCCCTTACGCGAAGCATAGACGCCGCCGAGTATGCCGCCGAGCAGCAGGGCGATGACACCGAAAGTGCCATAGACGAGGCCGTACACTTCGGCTCCCGCGCCGAGCCCGCCGATCTCAGCTCCGTCCTTGAAGAAGGGGTACAGCAGATTGAGCGACAGGGCTTCCGGGAGCCTGTACAGCAGCAGGAAGGCTATGGCCCAGCCGACACCGGGCTTGGTGAAGAAGCTGCGGAAGGCTCCTCCGAATTCTCTGAGTATTGCGCCTGCCGTCCTGGCTTCTCGGTGATCCGTATCATCTGCTGGAGAGGGCAGGCTCCAGAAGTGGTAGATGCTGACAAGGGCCAGCAGCGCCGCGGCGAGCAGCAGTACTGCCTCCCAGGATCCTTCAACGCTGTCGCCGCGGCGCTGCAGCACTCCCGCTATCATCACGAGTACGCCCTGTCCCAGTACGAGTCCACCGCGATAGAAAGTGTTACGGATTCCCACGAACGAGGCCTGGCGTGTCCTGTCGAGTGCGAGCATATAGAAGCCGTCGGCCGCTATGTCATGCGTTGCCGAAGCGAAAGCCACAATCGTAAACAGGATGATGAGCAGCGCCATGGTGCTTAGCGGCAGTAACAGGGCGGTGAGTGCAACCGTAGCTGCCATCAGTATCTGCGTGAGCAGTATCCACCAGCGCTTGCTGCGCAGTATGTCCATGAACGGGCTCCAGAAGGGTTTCAGCAGCCAGGGCAGACTGATAAGCGTAGTGAGCGGTCCAAGGGTCCCGTTGTCCACTCCCATGTCCTTGAATACGGCAAGCGCCACCGTGTTGACGATGGCGTAGGGGAGTCCCTCGTAGAGGTAGAGCGTAGGGACCCAGGCCCATGGCTTTATGTCAGAGGACCTGCGCACCTTTGTAGTAGTAAGAGAGTATTTCCTTGTAACCAAAGCCCTTGGAGGCCATGACGGCCGCGCCTATCTGGCACAGTCCCACTCCGTGTCCCCAGCCGTGGCCTTTGAGGACGAAGACATCCCCTTCGCGGGACACGTCGAACCAGGAGCTCTTGAGGTGGGTGGTGGAGAGCAGACGGCGTATCGCGAGCTCTTTGCCCACGGTGATTTCGCCTTTGCTGCCCTTGACCTTCAGGCTCGTTATGCGGCCAGAGGCTCCGCGCTGCAGGGGGATAAGCTCCTGCACTTCGCCGACATCTTCGCCTTTGCTGCGTATTAGCGAGGAGAGTTCGCTTGCAGGGTAGCGCACCTCCCAGTCGTGGAAGTCGCGGGATTCCAGGTCGTAATCGTTGAGGACGGTGGACAGTACCTCCGAGTCCTCGCAGTCGCAGTACGGGTCTTCGACGCTCTGCAGGTAAGGATAATCGCGGTCCTCCCAGCAGCTGCTGAAGAGTTCCGTGAGGCCCCCGCAGCATTTGGAGTAGCGGGTGTCGCAGAGCTCCCCGTCATATTTGAGCAGCTCGCCCCAGGTCTCATCGATGGCACGGCGTACATTCTCGCCCACTGCCATCCCGAGGCCCTGATAGCGCTGGCAGTGGTCGTCGGCGCAGACGTCATAGAGCCCGTGGGTGCCCAGGTTGGACATTACCCAGGAGCGGGATATCACGGCATGGGCCTTGAGCAGCTCCAGAGGAGCCGTAGCCTTCATCTCGGATGAGATGACGCTCAACAGGTAGTCCTCTATGCCTATGGTGTTGATGGCTGTGATGGCATCGCCGTCCACTATGAACTTGAGCGAGCCGGCGAAACTCTGGGCCATCTGTCTCTGCCAGTGGAACTGCTTGCCGATTGTGACGCCGTAGAGTATGAATGTGGCCTCCGCAAAGAGAGTCGAGCGCGTCACTGACTCGAAGTACAGCTCGTCGTAGAGGACGCCGTTGTAGTTGATTTTGCCGTCCATCAGGCTGACCTTCTGGGGGCCGGCTCCGTCGGATATAATCTCGAACTCAATGGTCTGTCCGGACATTATGCCCACTTCGATGAAGCGCTGCGTACGCGTGAGGCGCCAGAGTACCATCTTGTCGTCCTCGGGACTGATGCACACCTCGTCCAGCATTTCGCTGAGCAGCTCAGGAGTCAGTTTGTCGAAGTCCTCCTGTCTCGGGGCGACGAACATGCCCGCCATGTCGGCTGCTCCCGGGCTCATGGTGAGGTGGTCGGGGCCGTCGGAATAGTAGTGGTGCGAGCGTATATGCGAGCGAAGGGTCACAAGCGTGCGGAATTCCCCGTCCACGCACCAGGAGAACTGGTTGAATCGCGGCTCGCTGTCGCCCTCTATACGCGGGCAGCACTCCAGCAGGCGGTAGAAGAGCTTAGCCATCGACTTCTGCGTGGCGGCCCTCAGGACATAGATTCCCGGTTTGAAGCCAGGGAAGTGGTAGAGCATGGCGTCGCGCGCCTTCGCGATAGGCTCTCCCGGGTCCTGCAGGAATGCGTCGGCGGCTTCCTCCAGCGGCAGCATGTGCCTCGGGCAAGCCTGGAAGTGCAGGTGGTCCGGGGCTGACGCTCCGCTGTCGGGACCGTTGTAGAAGGCTGTGAATTCAGGATTCTGCCTCACAAACTCCAGCATGTCCGGGAAGTGGTGCCAAATGGTCTGGGCGATATGCTTTGAGCGGACTATCACCAGATGATTGGGGAATATGGGGTAGGGATTGACCTGTATGTTGTAATGACGGCTCTTGCGGCCCTCAAAGGGCAGGTGGAACTGCTCGGGCGGGCGATTGTCTGCACAGAGGAAGCAGGGTCTCGCGGCGATGCTGTCCGGATCAGTCTCTGCCGTAGTCGAAGCTATGCGGCAGGGGTTGAACTGGGCCTTCACCGTGATGCCGCCGAGGCTGAATTCCTTCACGCTGGCCTTCTTGAGTGCCCTGAAATTGGATGCGGCCAGCGGCCACACGGACAGCTGGTCACGGATGAATTTTGATATCTCTGCGCTCATTACAACAGTGCCGTCAGTCCGTCCTTTGCGAGACGGAATTCGTATTCGAAATTGGGAGTGAACACCCCGGTTCCCAGGCTGGCCTCAATCTCCTCCATAGTCCACAGGCGGCCTTCGGTGACCTCATGGTTGTCAGGATGCAGGTCATAGCTGCCTACAGCGGCAAACAGGTTCACCAACTCGCGCTCCTCGGCTCCCTCGTAAATGTAAGATTTGATGAAATGCGGGTTGAAGTCAAAGAGCCCGAGCTCTTCGCCGGCTTCGCGGAATAGGGCCTCGATGACCTTCTCTCCATAGCTTACATGGCCTCCCACGGCGCTGTCCCAGCATCCCGGCCAGCTTTTCTTCTGGGGCGAACGGTGCTGTAGGTAAAGGCGCGAGAAACGGTCGATTATCTCAAGGTGTACCACGGGATGCAGGAGTTTCCCCTCCCTGTGGCACTGCTCTCGGGAGACCTGACCTGTGACATATCCGTTGGGGTCCACCACCGGGAGCATCTCGGATGCCCTCGATATCCTGGCTCCGCTCAGCACGGGCGCCGGACCTTCGGGATATATCAGCTCAATCATCAGTAATTCAGTATTTCGAGCTCCTCGGGAGTATATAGCAGGAAATCAGTCGAGCCTGGCGCCATACGCGATGCCAGCACGAACGCTCCGCACAGCACCGCCGCAATCAGCAGTATCCACCCTAGCACTTTCCAACCCTTGCGGCTCTTCTTTTTTGAGTCATTCCGGGCCACTTCAGAGTCATTCCGGGCCTGACCCGGAATCTCCTCCTTCTCTTTAGACGTATGTGCTATATCAGGGACAAAGGAGCTGGCACCCTCCTTAAGAGTTTTCTTCAGGCTTTCATCTACCGCCTTGCCCCCACTATAGTCATTCCGGACCTCTTTATAGTCATTCCGGACCTGATCCGGAATCTCATTATGACTTTTCAGCGAAATCGGCTCCAGTCCGACCTCTTCGGCGAAAATACTCAGGTCTTCCTCCGGCACGAAGAAGAAATCGTTCCCCTTCGTCGCCTTGAGTTTCCCGAGCCCGGGCAGGGCTATGGCCCTCTCTGCAACCAGTATTCCGCGCACGTCGGCGCAGAACGCCGCGATGACATCTGCAGCCTCCTCGACGCTGATGCCGTTGGCCTTGGAGTAAAGGGTAGCCAGCAGCCCGTCGTCTTCGCGGTACATCCTGAATGTCAGCTTCTTGTAAGGCGGATTAATGGTAAAACCCTTGTCCGAGAAATAGGCCGGCACCTCTTCGGTGACGAAAGCTCCGAGTCCCGGCAGCCCCACGCGTTCGTGGTCCTGCAGAAGCTCAAGCAGCATCCTGGAGAGAATCTGAATATCCATACGAAAGACAAAAATAATAAAATGTCATGTAACAAAAAACCGTCAAAATATTTTGCACAAACAAGTTTTTATACTACCTTTGCCATCCCGCTGCGAAGCGGATACATAAATTCCTCTTTAGCTCAGTTGGTTAGAGCACCTGACTGTTAATCAGGGGGTCCTAGGTTCAAGTCCTAGAAGGGGAGCCCAAGGCGGACGACAGTATTGTCGCCCGCCTTTTTTGTGTCCGTATTTGTATTTGTTGGCAGGGTGGACATTTGTTCCCTAACCTGACATTCGTTGAGGCAGTGGAGAGGCCTTGGAGATGCTTCTAGGCGGTATGATCCGCCTCAATGGGGCCTTTTTGGTGACATTGAGGCACTCGAGAGGCCTCTGACAGGCCTGAAACGAGGGCCGGCCGCCTCAACGAATGTCGGGTTGAAAGCTATAGGAGTATTAGACCTATTGTAGTACAGTTCGTTATGTAACAGAAACTACAGCGCAGCGATCTGCTCCTCGCTGAGGCCGGTGCTCTTTGCGATTATGCTGACTTCAACGCCAAGTTTTTTCAGGTTCTTAGCAGTATCGGTTTTGGCTTGCGCTATGCCCTCTTCTTTGGCATAGAGCAGCTGATTAATCCTGTCCCGTTC
>CAMZEI010000007.1 GCA_947305815.1 uncultured Bacteroidales bacterium
TCATCAGCAGGTGCTGCCAGGTGCAGTTCGCGAATCCCGTGAACTGCCAGAACTGGGCGAGAGAATCTATAATGTTCTGCATCAGCCTATTGTGACGATGGTTGCGCCTTCGAGTACGGAGTCGCCCTTCTGGACGTGGATCTTGCTGACGGTGCCGTCGACGGGAGCGAGTATCTCATTCTCCATCTTCATGGCTTCGAGGACCGCTACCTTCTGGCCGCGCTTCACGCTGTCGCCCACGGCTACGTTGATGCTGATAATAACGCCGGGAAGCGGGCTCTCGACCGCCTTGCCGCCTGCGGGTGCCGCCTGAGCCCTGGGGGCTTCGGGAGCCGGTGCCGCCTGAGGGGCTGCCTGAGGCGCCGGAGCTGCAGCGGGCTGTACCGCCACGGGAGCGCCGCCCTCTATCTGCACATCGTATGCGGTGCCGTTGACGGTCACCTTGGCGCTTGCACCTTCCACGGACTGGACGTCCACTTCGTATTTCTTGCCGTTGATTGTGAGTTTGTAGTTACCCATATCTTATCGTATTATATTCTCTTTCTGAAATTTGCTGATTTGTCGTCCCAGGGGGAGACTTCATGCCGGATAGTTATGATGCCGGGCTCGATGTCGTGCACGCAGGCGCCTGATTCGAGCTCCAGGGCTATGGCAATGGCCGCCACGGTATCGTCGGCGCTCTCGGCTGACAGGGCATAGGCTATTGCGGCTGCTATTTCCGCATCGCCGCCTTTGGGCTTGCGCACAGCCTTCCTGGGCTCTCCGGAGAATGCCTTGCCGGACAGGTTGTAGATGAAGTACAGCACTATGAGCGCCGCGAATACGACCGACACGCTGATAAGGGTCAGCGTCCAGCCGTGGGGGTCGATTTCGGCTACTTTTGCGGCTCCCTCGGTCATCGCGGGGAGCATAACTAAGAGCGGTATCATCACAGCGGCAGGTTGTCGTGTTTCTTGTCAGGCAGACCCTGGCGCTTACCTTCGAGGGCTGCGAGGGCGCGGATTACGCGGAAGCGGGTATTGCGCGGCTCTATTACATCCTCGATATAGCCTTTCTCTGCGGCCTGATAGGGGTTGCAGAAGAGCTCGTTGTATTCCTCCTCGGTCACGCCCTTGAGGACTTCGACGGCTCCCTTGGCTCCCATGACGGCTATCTCAGCCGATGGCCAGGCGTAGTTGACATCGGAGCGCAGGTATTTGCTGCTCATCACGATATGGGCTCCGCCGTAGCTCTTGCGCAGGGTCACTGTGACCTTGGGGACGGTGGCTTCGCCGTAAGCGTAGAGGAGCTTGGCTCCGTTGGTTATGATGGCGCCGTATTCCTGCTGCGTGCCGCAGAGGAAGCCGGGGACATCGACGAGGGTCACGAGGGGGATGCCGAATGCGTCGCAGAAGCGCACGAAGCGTGCAGCCTTGCGCGAAGCGTTGATGTCCAGCACGCCGGCGAGCATGGCGGGCTGATTAGCCACTATACCGACACTCTTTCCGCCCATGTGGGCAAAACCGACTATAATGTTGCGGGCGTAGTCCCTGTGTATTTCGAGGAACTCTCCGTCATCGACAATCTCACGAATCACGCCGTACATGTCGTAGGCCTTGTTGGGATTGTCGGGGATTATATCGTTAAGGCTGTCGCTGAGGCGGCCGACGGGGTCGGAAGTGGGCCTCACGGGGGCAGGTGCCAGATTATTCTGAGGGATGTATGACAGCAGGGCCTTGATCTTGGCGATTGCGTCGTCTTCGGACGCCGCTGCGAAATGAGCCACGCCGCTCTTGGATGCGTGTACGCCGGCTCCGCCGAGCTCATCGTGGGTCACGGTCTCGCCGGTGACGCTCTTTACCACCGCGGGGCCGGTGAGGTACATGTACGAGGTGCCTTCGACCATTATGGTGAAATCCGTCAGCGCGGGGGAGTACACTGCTCCGCCGGCGCAGGGGCCCATGATGCAGCTTATCTGCGGGACCACGCCGGAGTACAGGATGTTGCGCTCGAATATCTCACCGTAGCCGGCCAGAGAGTCGATACCTTCCTGGATACGGGCGCCGCCGCTGTCGTTGAGGCCTATTACCGGAGCGCCTGCACGGCCTGCCATGTCGAGGACCTTGCAAATCTTCTCTGACATGGTCTTGGAGAGCGATCCGCCGCTCACGGTGAAGTCCTGGGCGAACACATAGACGGGTCTGCCGTCGATGGTGCCCTGGCCGCACACTACGCCGTCACCGTCGGGGTGGGAGGCGTCGGTGCCGAAGTTGACGCACCTGTGGTGTACGAACATGTCGAACTCTTCGAAGCTGCCTTCGTCCAGGAGCAGCGCGAGACGCTCGCGGGCGGTCTTCTTGCCCTTCGCATGCTGGGCGTCAATGCGTTTCTGTCCGCCGCCCATCCTTGCCTCCGCTCGTCTCTCGACCAATGCTTTGATCTTTTCTGACTGTATACTCATCTACATTTTATCTTAATCTCACAAATATACAAAATTTATTGAGATTTCGGGTGGGGCCCGGAATGACTACAACTTGCGCGAAAGAATGTGCCTCCCGTTCCGTGTAAAAAGACACACGGTCCGGAAGGCAGCATCCTTTCTCCACTATGCCCTCGCCCGTCATTCCGGGCTTAACCCTCAAAATAGTCATTCCGGGCAAGCGAAGCGCGATCCGGAATCTCTAATTTTGATGTGCGGGACGGAGGAGGTCCAGGAGGACTTTGACGGGGTTGAAGGTCTCGATGGGGACTTCGACGAAGGCGGTGTTCCAGTCGGACATCGCACCGTTCCAGAGTCCGGGCAGCTCGAGGGCCTTGATCTCCTTGCCCTGATAGCTCTTCTGGGAGATGAAGCCGGTCTCTTCGTCCACGTAGTCGGTGAGTTTGAAGGGATTACCCTCGTAGTCGCGGATGCAGCAGACGAGGTCCACGGGGTTGAAGTGGGTCGATGACTTCATCGCCTCGACGGCGTGAGGGTTGTCCATGTCGATCTGAGCGGACTCGAGTATCTGCAGCGATGTGCTGCCGTCCTTGCCACGGATGATGAAGGGGCCGCCTCCGGGCTCGCCTTCGTTGCGGACCATGCCGCAGACGCGCACCGGACGGTTGAGCTTGGCGCGGAGCATCTCGGCCCTCTCGCGGCTGTCCTTGGCCGGCGGCATCTCTATGCAGAGCTCCGTGCGGAGGAACTCCTCAATCTCGTTGCAGAGCTCCTGACACTCGGGGGTGGCGTAAGGGTCATCCAGATACACTACATCTCCGGGGATGAATGCCAGGTCTGACTGGCGAATGCGCATCTGTGTAAGCTGATCCAGGGCGTAGATATAGCCCCTGGTGCAGTCGCGTATCTCGAGGGCCTTGCCCATGAGTATCTCTTTCCAGCGATAGGTGGTCGGGTGCATGCGCTCGACGCAGACATTGTCAATGTTCTTGATGGAGACGAGCTCTTCCCCGACCTTTTCGAGGTTGTAGATCAGGGCGCCGTGTCCTGCGGGGCGGAACAGCAGGCTGCCGTCCTCCTTGGCGAAGGGCTTGTTGTCCAGATCGACGGCGACCGTGTTGGTCTCGGGGTCCTGGTAGGTGAAGCGGATATTGTACTTGACTCCGTAGCGCTTCTCGTACTCGGGGACGACGCGGTCGACTATTTCCCTGAACAGGCCTTCGTGCTCCTGGGAGACGGTGACGGTGAGATTGACCGTGCCGTCGGCGTTGCGCATATATGCCTGACCTTCAACGAGATGCTCCTGCAGTGCGGTGCGTACTTCGTCGGCGTAGCGGTGGAAGGGGAGCACGCCCTTGGGTTTGGCTCCGAAGCCCAGATCCTCGATAATGACCTTGGCGGCGTTGCAGCCGGCGGGGAAGGTGGCGGGGTCGTAGAAGGGGAACTTCTCTATCTCTTTGGAGAGTCTCTCGGTGGAAGCGTTGGGCTTCTCAAGGCCGGCATAGATGTCCTTGAACATCCTGGTCGCGGCGCCGGAAGCCGGGACGAATTTGCACTTGCCCTCGACCTCGGCCGTGCGGGCGTATTTGATGGCTTCTTCCTGCTGCTCCTCGCTCAGAATCTGGATTCCCTTGCCGGGAGTTGCCGGCGAGACGATGTCGAGGTGTCCGAATCCCTTGCGGAAGCGGGCTACCTGCTGCTGGATGCGTTCGTTGTCCATGGTGGTATCAGTGTTAGTGGTTATCAGTCGATGAAGAATTCCCGCCTGTAGCGGTACTTGGCCCTCAGCTCCTCAAATCCGTCCGGATTGGTGCGGAACATGAAGTCGTCGGTGAATATGGGGTAGTTGTACTGCAGCACGGAGGCTATCTGGCCCTGGGTAAGTCCGTGGAAGTCAAGCTTTACGGCGTTGCTCTCCGGCAGATCCGAGTGCGGGTAGAAATCGTACAGCTCCGTAATGCCGAAGAAGCGGGCTACCGAGCGCACTGCTGCGGAGGTGCCCAGCTGCTTGCCCTGATAGGAGTAACCTGCTATGTGCGGGGTGGCTATATCTACGGCTTCGAGGAGCTTGGGATTGACATGGGGCTCGTGATTCCAGGTGTCTATCACCACGGGACCGAGTTTGGGGAGTGCGGCGATCAGGTCCTTCTCCTGCACAAGCTCGCCTCGGGCTGCGTTGATGAAGAATGCCCCGGGTTTCATGCGCGAGAAGAAGCGGCTCCCGGCCATGCGGCGGGTTTCGCCGTTGAGGGGTACGTGGAGAGTCACTATGTCCGACTCGTGCAGCAGGGTCTCCTGATCCACAAACATCTGCGGGCCCTCGGCCTCAGCCCTCGGAGGGTCGCACAGCAGTACTTTCAGGCCGAGGGCCCGGGCGGCCCTTTCGACCTTGCGTCCCACGTTGCCGACTCCGATTATGCCCATGGTCTTGCCTTCGAGCGAGATGCTCTTGCGCGCTGCAGTGCCGTAGAGGGCCGAGAGTACGTAGTTCATCACCGCGCCGCTGTTGCAGCCGGATGCGTTGGTGACATGGATTCCGCTCCTGCGGCAATAGTCGAGGTCCACATGGTCTGTGCCTATTGTTGCGGTGGATATTATCTTGACCGAAGTATGGGCGAGCAGGCGGCGGTTGCACTCCGTGCGCGTCCTTATTATGAGGGCGTCCGCATCCGCGATGTCCTTGCGCCCGATGGCGCCGCCTTCGAGATAGACGACTTCGGCATAGGGCTCGAACAGGCCTTGGATGAAGGGTATGTCCTTGTCAATTACAATTTTCATCTCAGTATGAGTTCCCTCACGGGATCAGTGTCGTTGTCGTAGTAGAGCGGGTCTTTGTCCAGCTCGGCGTTGATGCCGGCAATCAGGACGTCCTTCTGCATGAGGAGCATGCCCCTCGCCGCGGAAGAGCTTAGGGTAACATAGAGCTTGCCGTCGCGGAAGAAACGTTTCAGCGTCAGCTTCCCGGCTCCCGAGACCTTGTCCCAGGCTTCGTAAATCCGCTGGGTGTTATGGGCGCTGCCGAGGCGGGAGCTCCTCAGAGCTTCCATTATAGCATCGCCTACGCTGATGGCTTCCCTGCGTGCAATCCTGCTTCCCATCACTTGTCGGTATTGGGCTCCTGGAGGGTAAAGCAGCCTCCGGAGGCGTTGTAGTAAGTCCTTTCGGCGGTGATGCCGTCGAGGGTGCGCTGTATGCGGGCGCTGTCGCAGTCGCTCAGAAATATCTGGCCGAAGTCTTCGCCGGCGACCATCTTCAGGAGATTGGATATGCGGCCGTAGTCGAGCTTGTCGAACAGGTCATCCAGCAGCAGGGTGGGTGCGAAGCCGTAGGCCTTCTTCATAATGTCGTACTGGGCGAATTTCAGGGCGACGAGGAAGGATTTCTGCTGGCCCTGCGAGCCGTGGCGGCGGATTGGATTGCCGTCCATCGTGAAGAGGAAGTCGTCCCTCTGCACTCCTGCTCCTGTGTAGCCAAGATAACGGTCGCGGTCGCGGCGGGACTTAAGCATGGCTTCGAAGCCGCCCGCGGGACAGTCGCATCTGTATTCGATACCGACGCTCTCGCGTCCGCCGGAGATCCTTGAGTAGTAATCCGCCACTATCGGGCTCAGGGCTTCGACAAATGCAGCCCTCCTGGCGCGAATGGACTCTGAGTACCCGGCCATCATGGCATCGAGGGCGTCCAGCAGCGTGTCGTCGGGCTTGTCCTTGAGTATCTTGTTGCGGCGCGCGAGGAGCTTGGTGAACTGCTGCACGGCGCTCAGGTACTCCCTGTCCATCTGCGATAGGACTGAGTTGACGAAGCGTCTGCGCTCCTCGCCGGACTCGCTCACGAGGCTGATGTCGGCAGGGGAGACCATCACTACCGGGAGGACTCCGATGTGGTCGGAGATGCGGCCGTAAGGCTTGCCGTCACGGGAGACTTTCTTGCCCTCGGCGCCGTACTGTACGGCGAAGCGCACCTCGGTGCCGTCCATGTCATAGACTCCTGAGAGTGCGAAACCGCCTGTCCCGTAGCGGACATTGTCGGCATCCGTCGCGCCGAAGGCTCCCTTGGTCATCGACAGGCACCATATGGCGTCCAGCAGGTTGGTCTTTCCTTCTCCGTTGCCTCCTGCGATGCAGTTGACATTGGGGCTGAAATCAAGCTCCTGCAGCTCGATGTTGCGGAAGTCCCTGACTATTATTTTGCTCAGTGTCGGCATTCGTCGTTTTAATCGTGTAAATATAGCAATAATTCTTATCTTTACGACATGAAGAAAATGATCTTGACGATGCTCGCGGCATCGGCGATGTGCCTTGCGGCAGTCGCGCAGGATGATTATCCGTGGATTTGGAACCGCAATCCCGAGTTTAAGGTAATAGTCGATACTTCGAACGAGCCAATTGCGCCCGGTCCGTTTGAGCCGACGGTTGATGGCCTCTCGGGCTACGAGTGCCCGGAGTGGTTCCGCGACGCCAAATTCGGCATCTGGGCCCACTGGGGACCGCAATGTCAGCCGGAGGACGGCGACTGGTACGGCCGCTATATGTATATGCAGGGCAACAGCCGCTACAAGTACAATATCGACACCCGCGACCACCCTTCGCGCTTCGGATTCAAGGACTGGATCCACGAGTGGAAGGCCGAGAACTGGGACCCCGAGGCTCTGGTGAATCTCTACAAGGAGACCGGCGCGAAGTACTTCATGGCGATGGCCAATCATCATGACAATTTCGACCTCTATGCGAGCCGTTATCAGGCGTGGAATTCCACTGCCCTCGGACCTTGCAGGGACATCGTGGGAGAGTGGGAGAAAGCCTGCCGCAAGGCCGGGCTCCGCTTTGGTGTCTCAGTGCACGCGGCACATGCCTGGACCTGGTACGAGACCTCCCGTGGAAGCGACACCACCGGGCCCCTTGCGGGCGTACCTTATGACGGTGTGCTGACCAAGGAAGACGGCGCCGGGACATGGTGGGAAGGCCTTGATCCTCAGGACCTTTACGAGCAGAGGCACGAGCTCAGTCCCGACAGCTGGGCATGGGAATGGCAGGAGGGCAAGGTCACTACTCCCGACCAGGCCTACTGCGACCGCATCTACAACCGTACCGTCCAGCTCATTGCCGATTACGGGCCTGATGTGGTGTATCTCGACGATACTTATGTGCCCCTTTGGCCGATTAGCGACGCGGGCCTCAAGATAGTCGCCGACGCTTACAACCGCAGCGCGGCTGCCAACGGTGGTAACCCCCAGATTGTAATGACCGGTAAGATACTCTCCGACTGGCAGAAGCAGACCCTCGTATGGGATGTGGAGATGGGTGTGCCCGATGATATCCAGCCCCTGCCATGGCAGACCTGTACCTGCCTTGGTCACTGGCATTATGACAAGCACCGCTATTATGACGACAAGTACAAGTCTTCGGCTGCCGTGATATGGATGCTCGCGGATGTCGTATCCAAGAACGGCAACCTCCTGCTGAGCGTCCCTCTCAAGGGCGACGGCACCCTCGATCCGACCGAGCAGAAGATAGTGGCCGAGATAGGTAACTGGATGAGAATCAACGGCGAGAGCATCTACGGTACCCGTCCCTGGAAGGTCTTTGGCGAGGGTCCTCTGGCGGTGAAGTCCGAGGGTGTGGCGGATTACGGCGTCTCGGCGAAGGCTAAGCCCCAGCCGGGTGCTGCGGACATGCGCTTTGCAGTCAAGGGGGACAAGACTCTCTATGTCACCGTGTTCGGACTTCCGGAGACGGAAACCGTGATCGAGTCCCTGGGCCGTAAGACGGGCCTTGACAGGCGCCGCATCAGGCGTATCAGCATGCTTGGAAGCGGGGAGAAAGTCAGCTGGTCCAGGGATGACTCGGGGCTGCATATTGCCGCACCTCAGGCTATGCCTGCGCCGGAGGCTCTGGTATATAAAATTGAGTTCAGATAATTTCGTCTTTTCGGCAAAATTGATTATTTTTGCGCCCCGTATGCCCCGTAAGGGGCTTTGTGGATGATTATTAACACACACTTATATGGCAAACAAAACCCCTAAGAACGCAGAAGCTGCCCGCCAGGAGAACATCCAGGAGCAGGTCTCCGTATTCGACCGTTTTTACAACGACAACAAGAAAACCATCTGGACTGTTGCAGCAGCAGTCGTAGTCTGCGGACTCGCAATCCTCGGCTACAGCCGCTATATCTATCAGCCCAAATGCGCTGAGGCTATGGCATCTGTCTATCACGCAGAGGCCGCTTTCCAGGAGAGCAACTGGGAGGCCGCTCTCAACGGCGACGGCAAGAACCTCGGTTTCGCCGATGTTATCGCCCAGTACGGCTCCAAGGCCGGCAAGGCTGTCTATCTGTATGCCGCAATCTGCGAGTACAACCTCGGCGGCTTCGATGCAGCTCTTGAGTATCTCGGCAAGTATTCCTCCGACGATCCCATCATGGCAGCCCGTGCAGAGGCTTGCAAAGGTGACGTATATTGCGCAACCGGCGAGCTTGAGAAGGCAGCTGCTCAGTACGAGAAGGCCGCTCAGGTTGACGGCAGCGACATCGCAGCCGGTTATCTGCTCAAGGCAGGTCTCGTGTACGAGGAGCTTGGCAACGCCCGGAAGGCTCTCGCAGCCTACAATGAGATAAAGGACCAGCACCCCGGCAGCTACGAGGCAATGTCCGCAGAGAAGTACATCGCAAGAGTCTCCGAGTAATATGGGAAGAGCGTTTGAATTCCGCAAGGAAAGGAAGATGAAGAGGTGGGGTCATATGGCCCGCACCTTCACCAAGCTTGGCAAGGAAATCACCATCGCCGTCAAGCAGGGCGGTCCCGATGTCACCGGTAACCCCCGTCTGCGCGCCCTCATGGCTGAGGCCCGCAGCGAGCAGATGCCCAAGGAGAACATCGAGCGCGCCATCAAGAAGGCCACCGAGAGCAAGCAGGGTGACTTCAAGGAGGTTATCTTCGAGGGATACGGTCCTTTCGGCATCGCTTATCTTGTAGAGACCGCAACTGACAACAATACCCGTACCGTCGCCAACGTGCGCAGCTATTTCAACAAGTGCGGCGGCACCCTCGGCACCAGCGGCAGCGTCGCTTTCATGTTCGACCACAAGTGCACCTTCCGTATCATGAAGAAGGACGGAATGGACCTTGAGGAGCTCGAGCTTGAGATGATCGATTACGGCGTGGAGGAGCTCTTCGAGGAGGCTGTCGAGGAGAAGGACGGCGGTGAGCACACCGAGATCGTCATCTACGGCGACTATCCTTCTTACGGCGCTATCCAGAAATACATCGAGGAGAATGGTTACGAGCTCGTGGCCGGTGGATTCGAGTGGATCCCCAACGTGGACCTCAAGGACGTCACTGCAGAGCAGCGTTCGACTCTCGACAAGCTCACCGGACTTCTCGAGGACGACGAAGACGTCACCAACGTCTATACCACGATGAAACCCGAATAGCTGCAGCCCAGCGCGCAGTCGGTATAAAATATCCGCGAAGCAGAAAAATGCTTCGCGGATATTTCTGTTGATCAAAATCCACCTTATTTGCTCACGGGACGGTGCGCCAGGTGGCGGGAGAGTTTTTCGTTGGAGCGGAGGGTGTCGAGGTCGGAGGCAGGGACGGCTGCGGCGATGAACCGCTCCCAGATGAGCTCTACGGCGCTTCGGGAGGGATGTACCAGGTCATCGGCGAAGAAACGGTAGTCGCGCAGTTCGTCGAGGAGGTACTCGTAACTGTCGAAGTAGCAGGCTCCGGGAGCCTCTGCGAGCGCCTTTTCAAGTCCCAGATGCAGAGTGGCCTTGGAGAGGGTGTTGAGATGAGCCCCTTCTCCCAGGTGCCTTATGGGCGATACCGTGAAGATGAACCCCTTGTCAGGATGTGCCGACAGCATCTCGGATATGCTGGCCGCGACTTCGCCCACGCTGAGCATCTCGTGCGTGAATTCGCTCTGGGGGCGCTTGAGGCAGTTAGTGACAGCGGCTCCGTCCTTGCGCCAGACCATGGCGGTGCCGAGAGTGACTATCACCTTGGTGCAGGCACGCCAGCGCTCAGATGCGACTGCGAGCGAAGCGTTCGCGCCTTCGAGGAACTCCTCAGGAGTAGCGGCCGCAAACGAGGTATGATGGCTGTGGGAGCACCACAGAGTCGAACCTGCACCTATATGCACGCAGTCGGCGGCCACAAACGGCTCACCGCTGTCAAGCCTGCGCATCGCTGAGAGTATGCTCTCGGGGTTGTATAGGGTCCCGAAAGGATTTGACAGTATCTCGAATCCCGCAGCATCCATCTTGCGGGACATCTCATCTGAGAAGCAGCTGCCGAGCAGCGCAACCTTGTCGCTGAGCGAAACGCTGAGCGCTAAGGGTGCGAGGGGAATCTCTGAATATAATTTCACGGCGGTATTCGTTTTCCTCTGCAAAAATAGTATTTTTGCGGAGTATGAAAAAGACACTTACCGTCCTCTGCCTTCTGGCTGCCTGCCATGTAGCCATGGCCCAGAGACTTGATTATGCCGTTGATTTCTGGTATTATTTCGATAACGGCGAATTTGCCTATTCGCATGATTATTTCGAGCCCAGCGGCACCACGCATGCCGTGGCGCTCACTCCGAGGATAGGAGTCAAGTTCGAGAAGAGTTCCATCACCCACACCTTCCATGCGGGTCTTGACTTCCGCAAGGATATGGGCGACGGCAAGGTGCCCGATGCCGGCGAGATACTGCTGTACTACCGTTTCGACGACAGGATAAGCCGTAAGTCTTCGTTCTCCGGGATACTGGGAGCCTTCCCCAGGTCCTTCTCCGAGGGAGTCTATCCCACCACCTTCTTCAGTGAGTACAACCATTTTGCGGACCGGTTCTACGAGGGCGCATTCTTCAAGTACAAGACGGAGAGGAGCTATGTGGAGCTGGGACTCGACTGGATGGGCAAGAAGAGCGAGACCGACAGAGAGCGCTTCCAGATACTGTCTTACGGCAATTTCCTCCTTGGTGGACCGTTCCGTTTGGGCTACGCTGCAAGGATGTACCATTTTGCCAGCTCGGGCTACGAAATCGGAGTGGTGGACAACCACATGGCCCACGCTTTCGTAGAGTTCCGTCCTGCCATGCATGACGCGTATCTCTCGATAACCGCCGGTGCCATAGGTACTTACCAGTGGGACAGGCGTTTTGATGACATGAAGAAGTTCCCCTTCGGCGCACTCAGCACTCAGGAGTTCCGCTGGCACGGCTGGGGCGTAAACAACAGCTTTTACTTCGGCCAGGACCTCATGCCCATGTTTACCTGGAACAACAACCTCATAATGTACGGCACCCGCCTGTATCAGGGTGAGATGTTCTACCATACGCAGATTGACGGATTCTCAATCTACGATGCGGTTGAGCTGTACTACGAGTGGAAGCCCGTCCGCGCACTCTCCGTCAAGGCGGCAATTACGGCCCATATAGGTAACCCCACTGCAGCGTTCGGCTTCTTCAGGGGCTGGCAGCAGGTGATTTCGGTACGCTACAGTTTCTAGATTCCAAGCATTCAAGATATGAAAAGATTCTATCTCATAATCGCAGCCGCGGCCCTGCTGGCTGCCTGTACTTCCGTCCCCAGGGACGGCGAGCACGTCCTCCACATCCTCACGATTGACGATGTCCACGGGGCATATTTTGATTCGCTTTATGTAGACAGTTCAACCCGTCCCAGCCTTATGGCCGTGAAGTACTACGCTGACAGTGTACGTGCAGCGGACGGTGCGGATAATGTCATGCTGCTGGATGCGGGCGACTGCGTGCAGGGCGACAACGCCGCATACTATTATAATTATATAGCAACCGGCGAGCCCCACATCTATCCCAGGCTCTCGGCTTATCTCGGCACCGACGCCGTGGCCGTAGGCAACCACGATGTGGAGCCGGGGCACGCGGTGTATGACCGCCTGACCCGTGAGTTCACAAAGCTCGGCATTCCCTTCCTTGCAGGCAACGCCATACGCACCGATAACGGCAAGCCTTACTGGCCTGAATACAAGATGTTTAAGCGCGCAGGGCTGAAGGTCCTCGTGCTGGGCTATACCAATCCCAACATGAAGGCGTGGCTGGACGAGGAACTGTGGTCCGGGATGGAGTTCGTTTCCCTTGTGCCTTTCGTACAGGAGAGAGTGGACGCGCTCAAGGCAAAGCTCAAGCCGGATGTGACCATAGTGATGGCCCACTCCGGGACAGGCTACGGCGACGGCAGCTCGCTGGAGAGCCAGGGACTGGACCTATTCTACAGTCTCGAAGGTGTAGATTTCGTAGTCTGCGCCCATGACCACAGGCCTTTCGTGAAGGCTGAGGAGGACCGCTGCATCCTGAACGCAGGCAACCGCGCCAAGTTCGTGACCCACGGCGTCCTGCATGCCATTGTAGAGGGCGGCAAGGTGGTGGATAAGTCTTTCGAGGCCTCGCTTATCAAGGTCGACAAGACCAAGGCCGACCCAGCTATGAAGGAAGCCTTCCAGGCTGATTACGAGAAGGTTAAGGCATTTACAACGGAGCCTGTGGGCGTGCTCGAATGCGAACTGCGCTCTGACCCCGCGATAGATGGGATGTGCAATCTGCTGAACCTCATCCACACCGTGCAACTCAAGGCTACGGGGGCTCAGCTGTCATTCGCAGCTCCGCTCTCGCTTGGTACCGTGGTGCCGGCCGGCCAGCTGATATTCAACGATATGTTCAAGATCTACGCCTACGAGAACCAGCTTTTTGTCCTGCGTCTCAAGGGCAGCGAGGTCAAGAACTACCTCGAATACTCATACGAACCCTGGCTCAATCCTACCAAGGATACGCGTTTCTATAATTTCGATTCGTGCGCTGGACTGAGGTATTTCGTGGATACCCGCAAGCCCTACGGCGATAGGGTCAACATTCTCTCCCTTGCGGACGGCAGTGCATTCGACCCGGCGGCGGAATATACGGTGGCCATGACCTCATACCGCGCAAGTGGGGGCGGCCGTCTCCTGCCTTACGGGGCCGGAGTAGCCGAGGATGACAACAGGGTGATTGCCAAATACCCTGAGATCCGTAATCTGATTTATGATTATATAAAGGAGAACGGCACCGTCACCGCTGACATGATAGGGGACCATGCCCTGCTGGGCGGCTGGACCTTCATGCCTGCGAGGTCAGTGTCGCATGCCCTTGATCCTCATCGCTAGGGAGCCGTCCATAGCCATCTTCATCATCTTGCGCGAGCCTTCGAACTGCTTGAGCAGTCTGTTGACCTCGGCAATTGACCTGCCGGAGCCGTCTGCAATCCTCTTGCGGCGGCTCCCGTTTATAACTTCGGGATGCTCCCTCTCGTAGGGGGTCATGGACTGTATCATGGCCTCGGTGGGTTTAAAGGCGTCGTCGGGGACATCCACATCCTTGAGAGCCCTGTCCATGCCCGGGATCATGGAGGCGAGATCCTTGACGGAACCCATCTTCTGGACCTGCCTCATCTGGTCGAGGAAATCGTTGAAATTGAACTGGTTGCGTGCCAGCTTCTTACGAGTCTCGCGGGCCTGCTTCTCGTCGAACTGCTCCTGGGCCTTCTCCACGAGGCTCACCACATCGCCCATGCCAAGAATCCTGTCGGCTATACGGTCGGGGTGGAAGACGTCGATGGCTTCCATCTTCTCGCCTGAGCCTATGAACTTAATAGGCTTGCCGGTCACTGCCTTGATGGACAGGGCCGCACCGCCGCGGGTGTCGCCGTCCATCTTGGTGAGGACGACTCCGTCGAAATCCACAGCTTCGTTGAAGGCTTTTGCGGTCTCCACGGCATCCTGACCTGTCATGGCATCCACGACGAAGAGGGTTTCGGTGGGGGAGAGGGACGAGTGCATGAGGGAGATCTCGTCCATTAGCTCACGGTCTACCGCAAGTCGTCCGGCGGTATCGACTATCACCACGGATATGCCGTCGGCCTTGGCCTTTGCCACTGCGTCGCGAGCTATCTTTACAGGGTCCCGGACTCCTTCCTCAGTATAGACAGGCACTCCTACCTGCTCGCCAAGTACCTTGAGCTGATCTATTGCCGCGGGACGGAAAGTGTCGCAGGCGGCCAGCAGGACCTTCATGCCCTTCTTACGGGCGAGCATGTTGGCCAGCTTGGCTGAGAAGGTGGTCTTACCGGAACCGTTGAGACCGGCCACCAGCACTATGCCGGGGGTGCCTTTGACGTTAATGTCCGTGCTGCCGCCGCCCATGAACTCGGCCAGCTTGTCGCGGACTATCTTGACCATCATCTGCTGTGGCTTCACCGCAGTGAGGACGTTCTGTCCCATGGCCTCGGCCTTGACTCCGTCGCAGAATTCCTTGGCTACCTTGTAGCTTACATCCGCGTCCAGCAGGGCTTTACGTATATCCTTGACGGTCTCAGAAACGTTGATTTCCGTTATCTTGCCTTCGCCCTTCAGTATCTTGAACGAGCGTTCGAGTCTTTCGCTGAGATTTTCAAACATAGGCGCAAAGATAACACCATTATTTATAACACTACAGTCATGCAACAAAAAAAGTATCTGCATCACGCCCTTAAAGTGATGCTTCTGAGTTCGGAACGTCTGACCGTGTCCAAGGTCCGCAATTGGGTGAAGGCAAAACGCTTTTGCGAGGAGATGTCGTTTACTGAGACGGCGTCGGACATAGGAGTGAGTCCCCTGTCGCTTAAGCTGTACCTGCGGCTTGTCGCCCATAAGGGCTTCCCGCGGTGGCGCAGGGACCTGCGCATAGCGGAAGCCGCCAAACTGCTCTCTGACCCCAGGGAATCAGAGCCCGTCTATGTGATATGCGGGCTGGTAGGGATTCCTGACGTGCGCAGTTTCCGCCGTCAGTTCGCTTCGGTAACAGGGATGACTCCGGGAGAATACAGGCAAATGAGCCTGCGTCAGTCAAGGCTGTCAAGCCAGAGGTCAGGGCAGGCGTCCGAAGGCATGCGGAAGCCCTGACGGGGCGACAGCGACATGCCGAATATCGCAGGGCCGTCGGGAGAGCAGGAGCGCTTGAATGCCCCGGCAAAGAAACGCTTGAGGAAGATTCTCAGCCATTTGGCGGCCGTGTCCCTCCAGGGAGCGAGTTCTTCGCGCTGCAGGGCGGCATCGAGTATCTGCCGGGGACTGTCTCCGCAAATGAAGCGCTCGAGGAAGAAATCGTGAAGGGCGTAAGGGCCTACTATGTCTTCGGTGGCCTGGGTCCCGGGCAGGAGCTCAGGGCTCACGGGGGTATCGATAATGTCGCGGAGGATGTCGCCTACGCTCTCGAAGGTATGCTCTGCAAGGTAGCCCACGGTCTCGCGTATGGCGCTCTTGGTGAGGCCGGCGTTGACTGCGTACATCGACATGTGATCGCCGTTGTAGGTGCACCATCCGAGTGCCAGCTCGGACAGGTCGCCCGTACCCACTACCAGTCCGCCTTCGTCTCCGGCGACGTCCATGAGTATCTGGGTGCGTTCGCGGGCCTGGGCATTCTCGTAGGTTGCGTCATGCCTGTCCAGCGGATGCGAGATGTCGTTAAGATGACCTGTGACGGCCGGTACTATGGAAATCTCGCGGCACTGCACCCCGAGACCATGCATGAGAGCAAGGGCGTTGTCGTAGGTGCGCGAACCGGTGCCGAAGCCCGGCATGGTGACTGCGATTACCTGCCCTCGGTCCCATCCCAGCATATCCGCTGCCCTGCACGATACCAGCAGGGCGAGTGTGGAATCCAGACCGCCTGAGACCCCGATTACTGCGCTTCTGCACCTGGCATAGCCAAGGCGTGCAGAGAGGGCAAGGGTCTGTATTGCAAATATCTCCTCGCAGCGGGGAAGAGGCTCCGGAGCCGAGAGCAGCTCGCCTTCGCAGGCTACGATACATGCGCCAGAATACACGAAATCAGTACCGGATTCGCCTTCGCCTGCGTTCGCATAGGCGACGGTGCGGTGCTCCTGCTGGCTTAAGGCTACGATTTCGTCTATCTTGGCCCTGGTGGAGCCCACGAGCATGGGATCAGCGGCGCAGATGCACCTGAGTCCCGGCAGCGTACATGATTCGAGGACGGCTGTAATACCCATCTTGCCACAAAAAGCTGCAATCTCCTGCTTCGCCTGCGTCACTGCATCAGTCACAACCGTCTGGGAAGCCAGGTCGCCCAGAGTAGCGCCGGTGAGGCAGTCTTTAGGGAAAACTACATACTGATACCCCTCTCCGGAGGCAGTGCTGCACTCGGACAGGATGAGTTCCTTGTTGTAACGGACATCCCCCAGACGAATGTGGGGCGAAACGGCTTTGACTTTTGCTTTATTCATGGCTCGCAAATGTAGTGAATATTTGAATTTTTTGTTAAATTTGCGTGATTGGGAAAGTGAATTAACCATGCTTGAAGCGTTAAAAGACAATTTCACGAAGCTGATAGCCCTCTACGAAGAAGAAAAGCGCAGAGCTGACTATCTTGCCGGGCGTCTTGCGGAGAGTGAGGCGAGCGTCGCTGCCCAGAAAGAGCAAATTACTGAACTAAACCGCCGTTTGGACAATCTCAGGCTCTCCAGCGCCTTTACCGGTGAGCAGGGCAGCCCTGAGGCGAGACAGAGGATAGACAAGCTCATTCACGAGATAGACAAGTGCATTTCACTGCTCGAAGCATAACATGGACGAAGGACAGAGCATAACCATAAAGATTGCCGGAAGAGAGTTCCCCATGAAGGTCTCCTCTCCGGAGAACGAGCAGGTAATGCGTACGGCTGCCGAGGAGGTCAATGCCACCCTCGCAGCCTATGAGCAGAAGTATCCGGGCAGGACCCTGGACGAGAAAATGATATTCGTCTCCCTCAATCTCGCCATGAATAAGATCCGCGCCCAGCGCCGCTTCGCCGCCCTCAGCGCAGAAGCGGAAGCCCTCAAGGCAGAGACCTCCGATTATCTCGACGGCATAAACAGGGAATAGCCGCCAGGCCCATCTCTCGAAAACAACAGGTTCATGGAACCGGGCCTTCTCGACGTATGGATGGCAGGCCCGCCCCAGAGCGGGAAACCTGAGATGCGACGGAACCCAAAACCATCTTCAGAAGCGTTTTCTGAAAGTTCGGCTGACGGCTTTTTATTTTGACTATTATGCTGTTATTCTATCTTTTATCAGCCATTGGGGGCGCTGCTGCAGCCCTCGGCATCTATGTCGGCCTCGCAAGGGGAGCCGCCAGGAGCAAGGCTTCCGCTATAGTCGAGAAGGCTAAGCTCGACGCGGAGACCATCAAACAGGAGAAGATACTCCAGGCTAAGGAGAAGTTCCTGCAGCTCAAGAGCGAGCACGAGAGCTACATCGCCGGCAAGAACAATGAAATCCGTGATAAGGAGAACGCCCTGCGCAGCCGCGAAGGTCAGCTCCGCGAGCAGGCTTCCGAGCAGGGACGCCGCCAGCATGAGCTGGATGTGGAGAAAGGCCAGCTGAACCAGCGCACCGAGGCCCTCAAACTCAAGGAGGAAGAGGTCGCCCGCATGCATGAGCAGGTCAACCGTCAGCTCGAGACCGTGGCCGGCATGAGCGCCGACGACGCCCGTAAGATGCTGGTCGAGAACCTCAAGGCAGAGGCCCGCACCGAGGCCCAGGCCTACATCAACGACACCATGGATGAGGCCCGCATGACCGCTGCCAAGGAAGCCAAGAGGATAGTTATCAATACTATACAGAGGACGGCTACCGAGACCGCAGTGGAGAATGCAGTCACCACCTTCCCCATAGACAATGACGAGGTCAAGGGTCGCATCATCGGTCGTGAAGGACGTAATATCCGTGCCCTCGAGGCCGCTACCGGAGTAGAAATAGTCGTGGACGACACCCCTGACGCAATCCTGCTCAGCGCATTTGATCCGGTACGCCGTGAAGTTGCCCGCCTGTCCCTGCACCAGCTGGTGCTTGACGGCCGTATCCATCCCGCACGCATCGAAGAAGTCGTGGCCAAGGTAAGCAAGCAGCTTGAGGAAGAGATACTCGAGACAGGTAAGCGCACATGCATCGACCTCGGTATACACGGTGTCAACATCGAGCTCGTCAAACTTATCGGCCGTATGAAATACCGCAGCTCCTACGGACAGAACCTCCTGCAGCACTCCCGTGAAGTGGCCAACATCAGTGCGATTCTGGCTTCGGAGCTGGGACTCAATCCCAAGATTGCCAAGAGGGCCGGTCTGCTGCACGATATAGGTAAGGTATCTGTCGATGATACAGACCTGCCGCACGCACTGCTCGGTGCCAAGCTCGCTGAGACCTACAAGGAGCGTCCCGAAATCGTCAATGCCATCGGTGCACACCACGAAGAGATGGAGATGACTTCTATCATTTCCCCGCTCGTGCTTGTTGCGGATGCCATCTCCGGCGCCCGCCCCGGTGCAAGGCGTGAGGTAATCGAGTCCTATATCAAGCGCCTCAAGGGTATGGAAGACCTTGCTGCTTCTTATCCCGGCGTCGTCAAATCTTACGCCATCCAGGCAGGCCGCGAACTCCGCGTCATTGTGGGCTCAGAGGAGGTATCCGACAGCCAGGCAGCGCGCCTGTCGACCGACATCGCCCAGAGGATACAGGACGAAATGACTTATCCCGGACAGGTCAAGATAACCGTTATCCGCGAGACTCGCAGCGTGGCAATCGCCAAGTAATCAGGATTATACGGTAGTTACTCCAAGGAAAGTCCTCGCCTGCGCGAGGATTTCTTTTTCTCCCTCAATCTGACGGCCCCTCATAGCGAAGCGGCCCTTGGATATCACGGAGTCTATGCAGTCCGAATGGGCTGAATAAATGAGGTTGGCAAGGAAGGAGCCGGGGGAGAGGAAGAAGCAGTTGTCCGTATCGACTATGTCTATGTCGGCGGATGCTCCCTCACGTATTACGCCTATGTCAAGCCCAAGGGCACGGGCACCGTTGACCGTAGCCATGTCCAGCAGCTCGTCAAGCGGAAGCGCTGTAGGGTCTTCGCGCCATGCTTTCTGGAAGAGGGCCGAAGTTTTCATGGCCTCCAGCATATCCAGGTTATTGGACGAAGCGCAGCCGTCCGTACCAATGCAGACATTGGCTCCGGCGTCGCGCAGCTCGTTGTACAGGAAGCGGTAGCCGGAGGAAAGCTTGGCGTTGGAATTGATATTGTGCACGCAGCTCACCCTGCGGGCTCCAAGAATCTCCACATCGTGGGGCGAAAGCCAGAGCGTGTGCGCAGCTATCACTTCGGGGCCCAGAATTCCCAGCTCGTCGAGGTACTCAACCGGTGTGAGTCCGCCGTGGGCTTTCTTGCAGTCTTCGACCTCGGGCAGGGTTTCGCAGAGGTGGATATGCAGCTTGATACCGTTGCGCCGGGCGAAATCCGACGCCCAGAGCATGAGAGGCTCGCTTACGGAATAAGGCGCGTGGAATGCCAGTACGAAAAGGTGGCCGTCAGCGTTGTCCTTGAATTCCTCATAGTGCTGCATGCACTTGTCCATCTGACGCTTTGCCTCCTCGGGATCGAATCGGTCCATGAGGTCGTAGCCGACAGCGGCGCGGATCCCCATCTCGCTCGCAGCCCTGCGTATGGACTCGAATGACCAATACTGGTCGTTGAAGGTGGTTGTCCCTGTGCGTATCATTTCGATGCAAGCCACACGGGCAGCCTGATAAATGTATTCGGGGTCGAAATGCGCTTCCACGTCCCAGACCTTGCCCAGCCAGTCCTTGAAAAGCACATCCTCCGCTATGCCCTTCATCATGGACATGGGGGAGTGGGTGTGCATATTCACAAAGCCGGGAAGGGCGGCCTTCCCGGTACAGTCCATTATCTCGATGTCTCCCGCCAGATCCCACGACACATGCGCTCCTGCGGGCCCGATTTTTTTTATGAGCTCACCGCCTGTGAGGATATCCTTGTGGACGCCGGACAGGCTGACATTCTTGAGAAGTATTGACTTCAACTGCTAAAGGTCTTCGAAATTGACGTCGCTCTGGCTGCTCTCCGGACGCTGGGGAATCTCACCACCGAAGCAGTTGTTCTTGATGTAATCCACAACTTCTTCCAGTCCCTCGCGGAATTTCTCGAAATCCTCCTTGTATAGGAAAATCTTATGCTTGTCGTAAGTAAAAGTGCCGTCAGGGTTGGTCCTGCGCTTGCTCTCAGTAATAGTGAGATAGAAATCGTTCGCTCCTCTCGTTGACTTCACATCGAAGAAATAAGTGCGCTTGCCTGCGCGGACAGGCTTGGAGTAAACGTCGTCGGCGCCGCGTTCGGCGAATCCATTATGATCAAAATCGTCTCTGTACATAGGCGCTATTTTATGCTTATAATTTCTGCAAAAATATAATTTTTCCGTCAATTCGTACTATCTTTGCGTAAATTATTTCGCAAGTGATGCTGAATCGTAGATTTCTCCGTATCAAGGTGTTCGAAGCTGTGTACAGCTGCATTGAGGACCCGGACATGAGTATTGATGATGCGCTCCGCCAGTTCGAAGCGTCTTGTGAGGCCACCCGTGACCTGTACGTCTTCCTGCTGTCGATAGCCCGTCCACTTACGGATGAAGCTGCTGCGAGGATAGAGGCGTCGAGAGCCAAATTCAACCCGACGGAGGAGGAGAAGAACCCAAAGCTGAAATTCACGACAAATCTGATAGCCCCTCTGCTCGATTCTGATCCGGACCTTGCCAGGCAGCTGAAGCGTCGCAAGCTTTCCTGGGAGCAGTACGACGTGCTGCTGCGCACAGTGTATGAGGATGTTCGTGAGAAGGCATGGTTCAAGACCTATCTTGACGCTCCGGGACAGTCCCTGAAGGAGGATGCTGCACTGTTTGAGAAGATTTACGCAGAGGAGTTCGAGGACAACAGCCGCCTTGAGGAGATACTCGAGGACCTCTCGATATACTGGAATGATTCGCTCGGATATGCGCTGCACTGGTGCTGCAAGACCATGAAGGCCCTGGGCGAAGGGCAGAGATGGACCCTGCCTGAGCTCTACGGAGGCGAAAAAGGCTTTGCAACCGGCCTGCTTCGCACCGCAAAGCGCAATCTCGACAGCTATATCGCAGCCATCTCGGCCAATACCCCCAAGTGGGATAAGGACCGCATCTGCACCACCGACCTCGCGCTCATATGCACGGGTCTGGCAGAGTACGACAGCAAGGCGGCCACGCCCGAGAATGTCATTATAAATGAGTACGTTGAGATTTCGAAGTTCTACAGCACACCCGAGAGCCGCAGCTTCGTCAACGGAGTACTTGACAAATTAATTCATCAAAAAAATAACGCACAATGAATCTTCTTTACTTCCTCCTCCAGGCAGCACCCGAAGGGGCAGCCAAGGGTGGCTCCAGCATGAGCTTCTGGATCATGATGATCCTCATATTCGGTGTTATGTGGTTCTTCATGATTCGTCCCCAGCGCAAGCAGCAGAAAGAGCTGGAGAAATTCCGCAACGAGCTCCAGAAGGGTGACAAGGTCATCACCGCCGGCGGTATCTACGGTACCATAGCCGAGATCCAGGAGAAGACCGTCCTCATCAAGGTTGACGGCGACGTCAAGCTCCGCGTGGACAAGAGCTCCATCGTGAGGGACAATTCCGACCTGCAGAACCAGGCAAAATAAGGGAGGGTGAAGCGCAACTGGTCCGCTCTGCTCGTATGCCTGCTCATATCCTTCGGGATATGGCTGGTGTATAACCTGTCACTGACCTATACCCACAGCGTAAGCGTTGGAGTGCTGGCTGTGAGCAATATAGACGGACGGGCTCCGGAGGCTTCGGCCCCCGTGGAGATAAGTGCAGTATGCAGGGCCAGCGGCTTTAAACTCATCAGCCTGCTTACCCGCGACGAGGACGACTTCGTGCGGGTCCAGATGCGCAGCGACGATTTCTCCCACCTTGGCGGCGATTCCTTCGTCCTCCACGAATCCTCGCTCCACCGCTACATCTCGGCCATTTTCGGCTCCGGGGTGACGGTTGATGCGTTCACCGGAGGCGACAAGGTGTTTGAGTTCGCCAAGGAGAGCCATCGCCGCATACCTGTCGTCATAAGGACCGAGTTCGTGTACAGACCCCAGTATATGGCGGCGGGTCCCATCGAGCTCGAAAAGGACTCTGTGCTGGTGTATGGCGAGCCTTCACGGCTGGAATCCATCCCGGCGATATATTCGAAGTCACTGCGCCGCAACGACCTGCATCGCGACTTCCATGGCACGGTTAAGCTTGAGACTCCTTCCGGGACACGGCTTGAGACTCAGGAATTGCAGTACTGGGCCGGTGTAGTGCGCTTCATCGAAGTCTCGCGCACCATGCCGGTGAGCATCAGCGGAGTCCCCGAAGGAGTCAGGCTCATAGCCTATCCGTCAACCGTGGATGTTGTGCTGCGCTGCTCCTTCCCCCTCGAAGGAGATCCTTTCGAGGGGGCCGCGTTCTTCGTGACCTACTCCGATTATGTGTCTTCCAAGACGGGTAACTGCATAATCAGGTCTCGCGGCCTCGGAGACGAGGTAATCAGCGTCAAGCTGTCCCGGGACATCTGCAACTGCGTGGAAATCGGCGAAGAGCGATGAAGACCGTACTGATTACGGGCGGCATAGCAAGCGGCAAGTCCGCCCTGTGCAGGATGCTTGAGGAGCGGGGCTATCCGGTCTATGACTCAGATAGCAGGGCAAGAGGTCTGTATGAGTCCGTGCCGGGACTGAAGGCAAGGGTTGAAGCGGCAGCCGGAGTGCCTCTGGGGAGGCTTGCAGGGGTGATATTCAATGACCCTGCGGCGCGTGAGGCGGTTGAAGCCGTGGTCTATCCGGAGGTGTTGAGGGATTTCGAAACATGGCGGGACTGCGCTGAGGCGGATGTGGTGTTCATGGAGTCGGCTGTAGCCGGCGACAGGGAGCTGTTCCGGGCTCTGTTCGACAAGGTCGTACTGGTCCGCGCACCCATGCAGACAAGGCTCGCAAGGGGCGGGGACAAAGTGGAGCAAAGGGCCGGGAGCCAGAGTTTTGAGGGCATCAAGGCCGATTGGGTTATAGATAACGGCGGGACTCTTGATGAGCTCGCCACTGAATGTGAAATATTGTTGAAAAAGATAAAAGATGAAAACTGATCTTTCCAAGATTCTCTCGGTATCCGGCCGCCATGGTCTGTACCGTTACGTGGCTCAGGCCCGCGGAGGCGTCATTGCCGAAGCACTCGCAGACGGCCGCCGCACTGCATTTGATGCACACAGCAAGATAAGTTCGCTCGGTGACATAGCTATCTTTACCGACGATGGTGAGCTCAAGCTCGCAGAGGTGTTCACCGCGCTGAGGAAGCATCTGGGTGATGCCGAGGCCCCTTCCGCAAAGGCAGCCGACGAGCAGCTGCGCACTGTCTTCGCTGCTGCTATACCCAACTACGACGATACCCGCTTCTATGTCTCACATATGCGCAAGGTCTGCGAGTGGTACAACGAGCTCGCAAAGTACGCTTCCCTCGATTTCGAGAGTGAGTCCGAAGAGAATTAACATACTGACCCTCGGCTGTTCCAAGAACACAGTTGACACCGAGCATCTGCTGGCAGCCCTGCCGGCGGATGCTTTTGACTTTGTACCCGAAGGCGCTCCAGTGGATGTGCAGCTCGTGAACACCTGCGGCTTTATAGCCGATGCCAAGGAGGAGTCCATACAGGCAATCCTCTCGCTGGCAGCGCGTAAGGCTGCCGGAGAGATTGAGAGGCTCGTAGTGTTCGGATGTCTGTCGCAGCGCTATCCTGAGGAGCTTAAGGCCGAGATCCCGGAGGTCGATGCGTGGTTCGGAGCAAGGGAGCTGGAGCCTGTGGTGAAGTATCTGCTCGGGCTTGCCGGCGTGGAGCACGCTGCTGCCTCGCAGATGCGTCATCTTACGAGCCCCGGGCTGCCTTACGCCTATCTCAAGATTTCCGAAGGCTGCGACCGCCGCTGCTCCTATTGCGCTATACCGCTAATCCGTGGCCGTCACCGTTCTGTGCCGGTTGAGAAGCTGGTCTCTGAAGCGCGCGAGCTTGCCTCCAAGGGTATTAAAGAGCTGATAGTCATTGCTCAGGATACAACCTGGTACGGGCTTGACCTGTATGGCAAGCGCGCCCTCGGCAGGCTCCTGCATGAGCTCTCTGAGGTGGAGGGCATAGAGTGGATAAGGCTGCACTACAGCTATCCGGACCGCTTCCCAGTGGACGTGCTGGATGAGATGGCGGCCAATCCCAAGATTTGCAAATATATAGACATCCCCCTGCAGCACATAGCCGACCGCATCCTGGACGATATGGACCGGGGCTGCGACGGAGCAAAGACTCGCGCGCTGGTGGCGTCTTTCCGCGAGAAAGTCCCCGGAGTGGTGCTCAGGACCACAATGATAGTGGGCTATCCCGGCGAGACCGAAGCCGAGTTCGGCGAGCTGCTGGAGTTCGTGCGGCAGGCCCGTTTCGAGAGACTGGGGGCGTTCACCTTCTCTCCTGAGGAGGGGACCAAGGCGGGGGACCGCCGCACCGACGATGTCCCTGAGAAACTCAAGAAATCCCGTCTGGACGCTCTGATGGGCGAGCAGGCTGCCATTTCCTCGGAGTTTAACGCATCCCGCGTCGGCACTGTAGAGAAAGTGCTCGTGGATGCGGTGATGGGGGAGAGACTCGTGGGCCGCTCGCAGTATGAGAGCCCCGAAGTGGACGGAGAAATTATTGTCAGCGGCTGTCCTGACCCTGACGCATGCGTAGGACGCTTCATCGAGGTGCGCATCACCGCAGCCGACGATTATGACCTCGAAGCAGAATTCATTAAAGCACTTTAAGCCATGGAAAAGATTATAGATGCCGTCGATGTTGCGCTTATCAAGCAGGAACTCACTCCCGAGACTCTGCTCTGCGAGTCCAACAAGGGCGGCAACCTTATCCATGTTGTGGATGCCCACAACGCTCCCAATACCATGAGGGAGATAGGGCGCCTGCGCGAGATTGCCTTCCGAGCTGCGGGAAGCGGCAGTGGGCAGAGTTGCGACATTGATCGTTTTGACACCATGGAACTGCCTTATCAGCAGATGGTTGTCTGGGATCCCGATGCAGACAGGATAATTGGCGGATACCGATTTATCCTCGGCCGGGATGTAAAGCTTCGAGAAGACGGCCAGCCGGATATTACCATGGCTCATCTCTTCCATTTCTCGGATTCATTCGTGCGTAATTATCTGCCGCACGCAGTTGAGCTTGGACGCAGCTTCGTGGTGCCGGAATACCAGAGCTCAAGCGCCGGAGCCAAGGCCATCTTTGCCCTTGACAATCTCTTCGACGGTTTGGGAGCCATAATGATGAAGTACCAGTCCCTGATGTACTTCTTCGGCAAGATGACTATGCCGGCTGCCTATGATGGCAGCGCACGCGACCTTATACACTATTTCGTAGATAAGCATTTCCCTGACAATGAGATGCTTGCCAGGCCGTACAAACCGGTGCTCCCCGCAACCGATACGAGGCTGCTTGAGATGATACTCGACGAGGAGGCTATGAAGGATGATTTCCGCAAACTCAAGACTGCGGTCCGCAGGCTCGATACCGGCATACCGCCGCTCATCAACAGCTACATCAACCTTTCGCCTACTATGAAGTCTTTCGGGACAGCAACCAACGACGAGTTCTCGGAAGCCTATGAGACAGGCATCCTGATAAGCTGGAACGAGATGTCTACGGACAAGCGCGAGCGGCACATGATGAAATTCCTGGAGCGCACCGTGGAGGGGCTCAAGCGCCGCTTCCCGGGCCTTACTTCGGATGTGCCGGGCAGGCTTGCAGTAAGATGGGAGGAGCGCAGGCTCAGAAGCAATAGCAAAAAGAGAAATAAGAAATGAGGACAGGTTTCGACAATGACAAGTACATCCGCATCCAGTCGCAGAGGATACGCGAGAGGATAGCGCAGTTCGGTGACAAACTCTACATGGAGTTCGGCGGCAAGCTGTACGACGATTTCCATGCCGCACGCGTGCTCCCGGGATTCGAGCCGGACAGTAAGCTGCGCATGCTCATGGAGATGAAGGACGATGCGGAGATCATCTTGGTAATCAGTGCGATAGACATCGAGAAAAACAAGGTCCGCAGTGATCTCGGCATCACCTACGATGTGGACCTGCTGCGTCTGCGCGAGGAGTTCAACAGCCGCGGACTGTCGGCGGATTCGGTGGTCATCACCCACTTCAACGGCCAGTCCAGCTCGCTCTCTTACCGTTCGCGTCTCGAGAGGATGGGTATCAGAGTGTACTTCCATTACACCATCGAGGGTTATCCTAACAACGTGTCCCTCATTGACTCAGACGAAGGCTTCGGACGCAATGACCATGTCGTGACTACAAAGCCCCTCGTGGTCGTCACAGCACCCGGCCCCGGCAGCGGCAAGATGGCCGTCTGCCTCAGCCAGATCTATCAGGACGGGCGTGTCGGGATCAAGGCCGGTTATGCCAAGTTCGAGACTTTCCCTGTCTGGAACCTGCCCCTTAAGCATCCTGTCAACATTGCCTACGAGTCAGCGACGGCAGACCTCAATGATGTCAACATGATTGACCCCTTCCATCTGGAGGCCTACGGCAAGATGGCGGTCAACTATAACCGTGACATTGAGATATTCCCCGTGCTGAACGCGCTGTTCGAGGATATTTACGGCGAGAACCCTTACAAGTCGCCTACCGATATGGGTGTCAACATGGTGGGATTCTGCCTCAGTGATGAGGAGGCCTGCATCGAGGCGGCAAGGCAGGAGATAGTGCGCCGCTATTACGATTATCTCTGCGAGTTCGCTTCCGGCTCAGGCACTGATGAAGAGGTGGCGAAGGTCCGTCTCAATATGAAACAGGCCGGCATCACCACTGACTGGCGCCGGTGCACAGTCGCTGCCCGCGAACGCCGCGAGCGCTCCGGAGTTGCCTCGGCCGCAATCGAGCTGCAGGACGGCACGATGATAAGCGCAGAGACCAGCCCTCTGCTGGGGCCCAGCGCGGCGCTTATCCTGAATGCAATTAAGCACCTGGCCGGCATCCCGCACGAGGTCAAGCTCATTTCGCAGCGTATGATAGCGCCCATCCAGAAGACCAAGGTCAGCTTCCTGCACGGTCACAACCCGCGCCTGCATACGGACGAGGTGCTGGTCGCAATCTCGATGATGTCAACCATGGACGAGAACTGCGAGAAGGCCCTCGAAGTGCTCCCTCTGCTCGCCGGCTGCCAGATGCACTGCACCGTGATGCTCAGCGAGGTGGACCGCAAGGTCTTCAAGAAGCTCGGCGTCTCCGTCACCTGCGACCCCTACCGCAAGAACCTCCCTGACGGCAGCAATATCTAGCGCGGTGGCGGTGACTGCGTGACCCACCTCGCCACGCCTCGCCTCGCCTAGCCGTCGTTTGGCGTTTTTCGTAACTCTATATACTACTGGTAATTACAGAAATGCTATAGGGTATTTACCCTATAGCATTTCTGTATTGTGCAGACTATCAGCGATTTACACAAAACGGCCTATAAAAATACAGGGGACCCGGAGGTCCCCTGCAAGGAGGTGCACCGTAGTGCCCTCTAACTTACTCGAAGCTATCGCAAAGGTAAGCAATTATTTAATTGTAGGTTTGAGCAGGGATTGGACTATGCCGAAGAGGCGGTAGGGCATGTAGCGGAACTGCAGGTCGATACGCGTGGGGCTGTTGAGGACGGCGCGCTCGTGGGTGAAGGCGAGGAAGCTGCGCTCGCTGTGATAGCTACCCATGCCGGAGTTGCCTACGCCTCCGAAAGGCAAGTGGCTGTTAGCGATGTGCATTATGGTGTCGTTGATGCAGGCGCCGCCTGATGTGGTCTTGCCGATGATGTCCCAGCCTTCAGACGCCTTGCCGAAGTAGTAGAAGGCAAGGGGCTTCTCGCGTCCGTTTACAAATTTAATGACTTCCTTGCGCTCGCGGAAGGTCATGATGGGGAAGATGGGGCCGAAGATTTCCTCCTGCATCACTGGCGCGTCGGGGGACACTCCATCCAGCAGGGTTGGCTCTATCCAGAGCTTATCCTTATCTGAGCGGCCTCCGGCGATGAGGCGGCCGTCCTGCAGATATCCTGCCAGGCGGTCGAAGGCGCTTTCCTTAACGATGTGGACATATTTGTCGGAAGCCTCTGTGCCTTCGGGGTAGAGGCCGGCGAGTTCTTGCTTGAAGGCCTGAACAAATGCGTCCTTGATATCCTCATGCAGGAAAAGGTAGTCGGGAGCTATGCAGGTCTGGCCGCTATTGAGGCACTTGCCCCAGGCGATGCGGCGGGCGGCGATGGCCAGGTCGGCGTCCTTATCCACGATGCACGGGCTCTTGCCGCCCAGCTCCAACACCATCGGAGTGAGATACTGTGCCTGAGCCGCTGCAAGCTTCTTTGCTAGCGCAGGACTGCCGGTGAAGAAGACCATGTCCCAGCGGCGGGAGAAGAGCTCGGCGTTGACGGTGCGGTCGCCCTGCACCACGGCCACGAATTCTTCGGGGAAGGTGTCGGCTATGAACTGCTCAATGACTCTGGAGACATTGGGGACATAAGGAGAGGGTTTGAGAACTGCCGTACAGCCTGCAGAGATGGCTCCCACCAGAGGACTCAGCAATAGCTGGACGGGATAGTTCCAAGGGCTAACTATGAGGGTGCAGCCCAGCGGCTCGCGTACGACGTAGCTGAAGGAGGGGAGTACGGTAGGGGGAGTACTGATGCGACGGCGGCGGGCCCATTTGCCCACCTTGCGGGCGGCTTCGCCTATCTCGCCGTACACCAGGCCCAGCTCAGTCATGAAGGCCTCTTCGTAGCTCTTGTGCAGGTCCTGCCAGAGGGCGTCGCACAGCGGCTTCTCCCATTTTGACAGTCCCTTCTGGAAGTCCTGTAACTGCCGTCTGCGCCACTTGACGTCCCGGGTTGTGCCCGCAGCGAAAAATGCTCTCTGCCTGAGGACTATCTCCTCAATCCTTGCCGAAGTCGTGTTTTCAAGTGCCATAGAAGTGTATTTGGGTATAATACGATGTATTATTGTCTTATGCGGCTTATTAACCGCAGATTATGCGGTTTTCAGTCCTCGTCGTTATGCCCAGGAACGAGCAGGATGTCCTGACTACAGCGGATTCCATAACTAACATCCCTAACACGTCCGGGTTGAGGTTCCAGAATACCTTGCGTCTCAAGTCCCTTGATATCACGAAGGGCGGTGTCCGGAGAGACTTTGCTATGCTTTGCCCAGTTCTTTGTGGTAAGTTTGCCCGTATAGCCATCCAGGTATTTGTTGAGGACGTCCCGCTGACGGTCAGAAATTATCGCCTGGGCGTGGGTTTGCCAGAAAATGGCCTTATTCAGCACAGCAGAGAGCATATCGTCCGAGTCGGCAATAGCCCTGAGCATGCAGTCCAAATACCAATCAAGCCAAAGCGTGATGTCACAGCCTTGTTTTTGTGAACGCTCCAGGACATCATAGTATGACTTCTTGTCCTTGTTAATCTGGCGGGACATACTGAAGAATCGCATAGGGCTTCCGTCGGCCTGGGACAGCGCCATGTCGGCGATGGCTCTTCCAACACGTCCGTTGCCGTCATCAAAAGGATGAATGCACACAAACCAAAGGTGAGCGATGGCAGACTTGACATAGTCGGCTGGTGTATCAGAAGAGTTGAACCAGTCTAGGAATAGAGCCATCTCTCCGGGAACCGTCTCCGGTCCCGGAGCTTCATAGTGGACTTTCTCGCGCCCAAACATGCCGGAGACGACTTTCATCTCGGCACTGCGGTACTTTGCCACGTCAATGGTAATTATGCCGCTTCTGCCATTAGGGAAAAGACAGTTGTGCCAGCCAAAGAGACGGTCGTCCGTCAAAGGTGCCTTGAAGTTGGAAGTGGCATCCATCATCATCTCAACAATACCGTCGATATAGCGCGATGAGTCGGTCTCATTCGTGATTGTCACGCCAAGCTTCCTGGCAACAGAAGAACGCACCTGATCTGTATTCAGCAACACGCCTTCAATCTCAGAAGAAGCAACAATATCATGGGTAATGGTCTCCACGGCGGCCTTCTGCTTTGCGTCGAAGCCAATAGCACTTAGCCTGCCGGAAAGATAACCGGCCGCCTTGTTAACGGCGAGCAGTTTCTCGGTTATCTTTGCTTTGTCCCATGTAAAATGAGGCCAGCTATCTGATTGATGGATGTACATATGCTCATCTATTTTTTGCAAAGATAAACATTTGCGGCGAATAAACCGCAAAATTTGCGGCTAATTTATATATTGAGAATGAAAGTGAGAACAAAACAAATAACCCGCTCGGTCTGAGCGGGTTTCCGTGGTGCCGGGAAGAGTTTACAGAGACTCTATTTCGAACAAGGCGAAGCAGTTGGATTCCAGGGTATAGGAGCATGCGAGGCCGGGACGGCGGTCCATGCCCTGGCTGTCGGTCATACGGACTGAGGTGACGCGCCAGCCGTCGGGAAGCTGCAGCGAGACATCACATGGCGCATTCTGCGAGTCATCATGATGGTAGCGCACTACAAGCAGGCGTACGCTGCCGTCTTGCGATCGGGCTGCACATGTGTAGATGCCGTCTGCGTCGCAGCCGGACTCCACCTGGGTGCCATAGTCCGCAAGTTCCGCCCAGTAGTACAGCGCCCAGTAAGGTGGCTGGGGGTCGCAGACAATCGGGGACCATGGGCCGCACCAGCTCGTATTGGGCCGCAGGTCGTAGTACATCAGCATATCCACAGGCTCGCTCTGGCATACGCACATGACGGCGCCCACGAATGCCGCACCCTTCACGGTGGGACGCATCTTGACGCTATAATTGTCCGTTTCTTCCCAGCTGCGGTTGAAATTCCATTCGTTCAGAATGGATTCTGTCGCTCCGAAACCCTTCTCGTCCAGCATATTGCGTATGATTTGGACGTCTTCGACGATGCGCGCAGGCTTGCGGTGGTACATATGGTGCGAGAAGAAGTCCAGCGGGGCCCCTTTCTCTTTTATGTACTCCAGGAATTCCGGGCCGTACTTTCGCGGATTGGCGAAGGCAGGACCGCCTATTTTCAGGTGCGGGAAGCACTTTTTCAGATGCTTCGCCGCTACCACGTACAGCTCGTCGAACTGCTCCATCGTGCCTGCCCAGGTCCGCGGATCCGTCTTCCAGCGGTCATCGGGCTGGTCGAGGTCAGGTTCGTTCCAGATTTCCCAGTACTCGATGCCCATTTCGAAGCCGTCCGCCCAGCCTTCGTTGTAGTGCCGTATGATGTGCTCGCAAATCTTCGCCCACTTCCTATA